>JAFYFO010000246.1 GCA_017543725.1 Eubacterium sp. | reverse complement strand
GGATAACCTTCATTCAATGTTTGTTGACCAGTGGGACTGGTGCAAAGTTATCAGCAGGGAAAACAGAAATATTGAATTTCTCAAAGAAACCGTCAGAAAGATTGTCGGCGCGATTTATGAATCAAACAAAAAAGTTCAGGAGCAATATCCCGTTTTAAGTTTTGAAATGAGCAGGGATGTTTTCTTCATCACAACTCAGGAACTTGAAGATATGTTCCCCGATTTAAGTTCAAAGGAACGCGAAGACGCCATAGTTAAAGAACACGGCACAGTATTTCTTATGCAAATCGGCGGGAAACTCAGAAGCGGCAAAAAACACGACGGCAGAGCGCCCGACTACGACGATTGGAAACTCAACGGCGATATTCTTGTTTGGAACAGCCTTCTTGAATGCGCTTTTGAAATCAGTTCAATGGGAATCAGAGTTGATTCAAAAAGCCTTCATTCCCAACTCGAAGAAGAAAACCTTCTCGAAAGAGAAAACTTTGAATTTCATAAAAACATTTTAAACGAAACCTATCCGCTGACAATCGGAGGCGGTATAGGTCAGTCAAGACTTTGTATGCTCCTTCTTCAGAAAGCGCATATCGGCGAAGTTCAGTGTTCAATCTGGAGCGATGAAATGCGCGAGGAATGCAGGGAGCACAATATTGTGTTGCTTTAAATAATTACGAATTACGAATGACGAATTACGAATTTTGGTTTCTCGGCTTCGCCTCAATCAATTAAGGATTGTTATTATGAATGAAACAAAAGACATCAGATATGTTGGAGTAAAAGAAAACCTGGCTTACGGCTTTGCAAACGCAGGCCAGGTTTTTGGTTATAATCTTGTTGCGGGAGGATATCTTTCCCTCTTTTTCACAAAGGTTTTCGGAATACCGACCAAAGCGGTTGCAACAATGATTTTAGTTCTCGGAATATGGGACACTGTAAACGACCCTCTTATGGGCGGAATAATTGATAAAACCCGAACACGCTACGGCAAACTCCGTCCGTATTTATTAATTGTTCCAATTCCGCTTGCAGTTGCAACTATTATGCTTTTTGCAGGACCCGAGATTCTTTCCGATGTTAAAAACACAACAATTAAAATAGTTTATATGTATATCTCATATTTCATATGGGAATTTTTCTACACTATCGGCGATGTTCCGTTCTGGGGAATGAGCACCGCAATATCCCCCTCACCGAGCGACAGAACAAGGGCAATTTCAACAGCGCGCTTTATTTCTTCAATCCTCGGCGGTCTTTCGACAACCTTCCTTGTTGTTATGATGGATTTATCAAACAACGGAAAATGGGGGATTTCTCTTTCACAGGACTTTTTGATTCTTGCAATAATTTCCGCCTTTATGCTTGTTTTTGTTTTCTCGCTTGCAGGACGAAAAACAAAGGAAAGAGTTGTTCAGAGCATAAAAGAGCCCTCTGTTTTAGAAGGCTTTAAGATAATGTTTAAAAACAAGCCGCTGATGATGATAATTCTCGGCAATGTTATCGCATCGCTGACAGGGCTTGCGGGAGTTTTTCAAACCTACTATTATTCCGAAGTTCTGAATCTCAATTCGGCTGTTTTATGGATTTCCCTTCCCGGAACGATTTTCGGCTTTCTGACATATCTTCTGATACCGAAACTGAAAAAGAAATTTGATAACAGGCAGATTGTTATGCTGAATATAATTATCCGAAGCATAGTCGGCGCAGTCGTTTTCTTTGCAGGACTGAAATTCTACAACAGCAATATTCTTGTTATTTCTATTCTGCTTATGCTTCAGAACTTTATTTTCAGTTTCTTCAACACAATAAACGCCGTTATTCCAACCGAAATGATTGGCGACACGGTTGATTATATGGAATGGAAAACAGGCGAAAGAAACGAAGGCGTTTCTTTTTCGGTTTTAACCTTTGTCGGCAAACTTTCGGGCTCGGTTTCAACCTCAATAGGAACTGCACTTCTGCCGATTATCGGGCTTTCGTTTAAAACCGATAATCTCGGCAACAGAGTTGCCGTTAAAGGCGATAAAACCGATTTATATATCTGGGCGCTTTTCACTCTTATTCCTTGGCTTCTGGGTCTTTTATCCCTCATCCCCTATTTCTTCTATGATTTAACGGGAGAGCGTCTGAAAGAAATCAGAGCGGATATGAAAGAAAGGCGCGAAGCGCTTTCAAAGGAGGTTTCAGGCAATGAAGAATAAAAACTGCTGCCCTAAATGCGGTGAAAAACTCAAACCTCTTTATATGAAGCAAAACTGCCCTAAATGCGGCGTTAATCTTATGTACTACAAACTTGATGAACGCCTTGAAGAAGACGCGATAAAAGCGCAAAAAGAAGTTGATTCGATTAATCGCTTTTCAAATATGCTCAAAGAATCAACGATTAAAACACCGTGGCACATAGCAAGATTAATTCTTTTCTTCACTCCCCTTTTATCAATGCTGCTGCCGATGTTTTGGGCAGGGCATAAAAAGGTTTCGCTTCTCTCATTTATTATGAGCATTGTAAACCACGGCTTTGATTTTGGCGCGCTGACAGCCGATAAATCATATCTTTTTGCAATCCTTGCAATAATCGGCGTTATCGTTTTTTCACTTGCAGTTATCATTTCTTCCCTGTTTTCAAGCACGAAAAACGGTTTCAGAAGAAATATGATTTTCAGCGATATAAACGCCCTTGTTTTTATCGTTTTATCAAATCTTGTTCATTATTTTGATGGCAGGATTTTAGCAGGCTTTATTGTAACGGCAATAATATATGCGCTTGAATATCTTTTGCATTATTTATGCGAAAAGCCCGAAAAAAGAAAAGGCATATCAACTATAGTGCCTTCCGTTTTACTGATTGTATCTCTTATTATTAATATTGCTGTTTCCTACACCTCAAATTATATCCGCACGATTGATAAAGAAAGCAACGCTTTAAGAGTTGTTTCCTTCAACCTCGCTTCCCCCTGGGGAACTTCAATAGACGGAACAGGAAGCGAGGAAAGAGTTATTCGCTTTGCGGATTATATGAAAGCCGCCTCCCCCGATTTAATCGGAACACAGGAACTCAATTCAAAATGGCTTGAAAAACTCAGCAAACTGCTTCCCGAATACGAAAGTTACGCCGTTAAGCGCGGCGGCGACAGCGACGAAAACACAAGCGAAATGAACGGCATTTTCTGGAATAAAAAAATCTTTACAGCCGTTGAAACAAAAACTTTCTGGCTATCAAAAACGCCCGAAAAAGAAAGCCGCTTCACCTTCACCGATGAAAACGGCGAAACGAAAGAAGCAGGCTGCAACAGAATTTGCACATATGCAATTCTTAAAGATAACGGCAATAAAAAATACGCCTTTTTAAACACTCATCTTGACAATTCAAGCGAAGAGGCAATGAATTTCGGCGCAGAACTTATTTCAAAAGAAATTGATGAAATAACGGCGAAATATAAAAACATCAGAGTGATTCTCACAGGCGATTTCAATCAGACCTCAAACGGAAAAGCATATAAAACAATATCCGAAAAACTGATTAACTCGCAACTGATAAACAATGAACTCAAAGCAACCTATCAGGAATGGGGCTACCGCGATACGGGAAACCTTCCCATTGACTTTATTTTCATCAGCGAAAACAATAAAATCAAGGGCTGCGGATATCTTGATGATTTATCAGAAGGATATATCAGCGACCACTACGGAATATATTCTGATATTCAAAAATAAACATAAAAAAACTGACGGCTCTCCCGAACCGTCAGTTTTTGATTTATGATTAATAGACTGTTACAACCGTTCCGGGTGTTATGGTCTGAAGAATTTTAACCATACTTTCTTCTGAAACCGCAACACATCCGCCCGTCGGATAATCGGGCTCCTTCCAGCAGTGAAGGAAGATTGCGTTTCCTGCATAGGGAGCGCCTGCTTTATTATATCCCATATCAAGGAAATATGCGTATCTTATCGGATAATCCATAAGATGCTCATCTTCGGAATAATCGTTTTCGGGGTCGTCGCTCTTATAAAGAAGGGTGTTATATTTCTTGCCGTTTGAGCCTGTCGCGCACCAGTACATATCATCCGTAACCTTTGTGAAAGGAACTTTGCTTCCGGGGTCGTCTTTAATGCCGTATGCCTGACCGATTTCCCATGTTCCAAGAGGTGTTTTCGTGTCGCCCTCGGATTGTTTTCCGGGTCCGTTTTTGCCGACAAGCGCTTCGCAGTTGAAAACTTTTTCATATTTGCCGTCCTTAGCCTGATAAACGGTTAATTCAGCGTGGTAATCGCCGTCAATTGCGGTTTTAATGCCGATTCTGAATTCGCCGTTTCTCTCCTTTGAAATCGGCTGAGCGAAAAGAGTTTTTTCAACTTCATCCTGCGAAATAATATTCTGATATAATTTATAGTTCTTTATTACATCCTGATATTTTGCGTTTGCCGATTCAATCTTCTTCTGTGAATCTGTGTGAACATAAATCAGAAGTCCCGAAAGAACAAGAATAATCGCAACCAGACAGCAAATAATGCCCTTAATCTTTTTAGTCATAACAATAACTCCTATCTATTTTTTGTTTATCTTTCAACCGATTCCGCTTTAATGAAATCGCCTTCTGCTTCTTTGAATTCAACGCTGACTTTATCGCCTTTGTTCATAAGAAGAACTTCCATACAATCGTTAACGGCAATATAATAATATTTATCCTTTATCTTGAGATAATAAACCGTGTTGCCGTTGTTGACCGATGTTTTAATATCCTTGATTTCGCCGGTTACTTTGCTGAGTTCGCTCTTTGAATCATCGGCTTTTTCGCTTTCTTTTTTATCATCGGTTTTTTCTTCTTCAACCTTATAATCCTCAGCCGAAGCGTTTTCATCAACAACGCCCTTATCCTTAAGCGCGTCGATATAATTTGAAACCGCAGCGTTTAAGGCTTTGGCGTCGCTCTTCTGAATATCAACAAGCCCTGTTCCGACCAAAGTTTTATCCTTGAGGTTAACAAGCGCATAGCCCTTGATTGTGTAGCCGTCGCCGTAGAGGGACATAAAATAGGTCGGCTGATTCTCGATATCAAGAAGAATCGGGAATGTTGCATTGTATTCATAGTTCTGAACAGCGTCTTTTGCGGATTCAACCGCTGAATATTCCATCGCGCCGCCGTTTTTATAATATCTTGTTTCCTTCGTTCTCTGATTGCAGAGAATGAAACCGAAGTTAGAGGAGTCCGATTTGATTGAGGTAACGCCCGTGTAAACCCAGACATCATCATCAAGAGCAATGTTTCCGCTGCCGCTTGAAGCGATATTAACATCATTCTGGAAAATGATTGAGTTCCAGAAACCGTTTGAAAGTTTTCCGTAGTAGTTATACTGCTCAATAATCAGGTTTTCGTTATAAACAACATCAATCCAGTTGAGTTTTTTATCTGTTTTAACAGTGTCTATGCTGTAGTATTCGCTGTCGCCGCCCAGCGCGTCAGTTATAATAACGCCCTTAACATCCGTTCCGCCGAAAAGACCGATTGTTTTATCAAGAACAGGGGTAATCCAATAGGGGTGAGCGTTATCGTCTATTTCAAAATTCGGGTTATCCATAATTGCAAAAGGATACTGGAAACGAAGATGACGAATCAGTTTTTCATTGAAATATTCAGTCGGCGAATACTTGATTCCCTCGCCGAATTTTTCAACGCAGTTAACAACCTGAACTTTCTGAGAAACAAGGTCGATAAGCATATATGCGGGAAGACCGTTTTTGGTGTTGTTGAACCATTTGAAGAAATCCGCATATTGAAGATACGCAACGCGAACAGGCTCGCCCTTATAGTTTATCTGAGTTAAATCGGAAGTAACAACATACTGGCTCTTGTATTCATCAAGATAACCAAGTTGCTGGTCGGCAAGAACTTTCGCTGTTTGCTGGTCAAGACGCGGAACCTGGTCATAATTGATATCTTTGAAATCTTCGCTGAAATCGCTGTTTGAAACAGGCATCAGTTCGCTGTATGACTTTGCTCTGAAAATCGTCGCGCCGCAAAGATATCCTATCAGCATAATAAGAATGAGAACGCCTGCAATTGCAATGGGAATAACTGATTTTTTCTTTGCATATTCCCTTGCCTCAACCTTTCTTCTTGCTCCGATTAAAATTGAAAAACAAAAGAAGAAGATTGCACATATTGCAATAATAAACATATATAACTCTGAAGACTTGAAATTCAGCGCGGGAATCATCATATAATAAACCGCACCGCTTAAAACAAGAGTTATTATGCAGGATATCAGAAGTTTCAAACCGAGTTTTTTTGGCTTGATAACAACATTGACATCATCATTTTTCGGCCATTTGAATTTCGCCTTGAAGTTTTCAATAACTTCATCCGCATTATAATCCATATCCGGAATTCTGTCGCTCATATTATTTCTCCTTATTAAAACATTGGTTTAATTATACTATATTATATATTAATAATCAATATTTAACTTCAAGTATTTGCTTTGAAACAATAAAAGCCCCGGGAAAATCAATTCCCGGGGACATTATTTTTATTTTCTTGTTACGCCTTTGGTATCTTTGAGATACTGGTCTGACGCAGGATAGTGGTTGATATAAGTGATTGTTAAGGTTGCGCTCTTATCTTTGATAACCGCGACTGAAGCGTGGTCAACCTGAACGGTTGTTTCCATAACATAATCGCCTTCAAGGATTTCTTTTGATTTAGCGTCTACTTTAACGGTTACTTTTCCGCCCTTATAGTAAACCTTAACATTATCTTCAGCAGTGCCTTCTGTGAAGGATACTGCTTTGATGCCTGCAACAACGCCGCCGATATCGCCGAGAACTTCGAAGAATCTTCCCTGTGAATCGTCGCCGCGGGTACTCATCTGAGCCATCTTTGGCTGAATAACAAGAGTTATTGTTCCGTCGCCGTTATCCTTAACATTTGCTGCAAGAATATCCTCAGCAGTGATTTCGGTTGTTCTGAAATCGTGGTCTGCTTTCTTGTGTTCATCGTCCTTGTTGTTATCAAGGTCGGGATTTCTGTTGTAGCAAGGAGGAAGACCGTAGATATTGGGCTTAAACATACTGTCAACAATACCGGGAACAAGTTTATTAACAATTGCGTTTGCGGAACCGTCGATAATAACATCGCCAATCTTCAACTTCTCATCGCCGAGAAGTTTATAGAATTTCTGGGTTGCGCCCTGGTCATCAATATAATCAGCAGTTAAAGACTTGGTGTAGTCATATGCTTCTTTATAGAACTTAGCAACATCTTCAAGGTTCTGGAAATCAACTCCGCCGTATGTTCCGGGAGTGAGTTCTTCAATCTTGATATCGTCTTTATTAATATCAGAAGCGCCGCCCTCTTCGCCGCCTTCAGCGCCGCCGTTTTTCCAGTCGCCCGATTTAACTTCGTTTATTGCTTTTATTGTTCCGTTTGTTATGTAGTTGATTTTTGCGCATCCTGCAAGCGATGCAACAAGAACTGCTGCAAGAACTATGCAAAGAATTCTTTTAAATGTTTTCTTCATTGTGGGGTTCCCCTTTCGCAATCTTTAGTTTATTAGGTGAAAACACTACATACTAAATTTATTATAATTTAACAAAAAAGTCAATACTCAATCATACATTGTTAACAAAAGGTTTAAATTTGAATGATAAAAAGAAATAAATGTTGTCGACAGGCAATCAATGTGGTATAATTACAGAAGAAAAAAATAAGGAGTGATAAATATGAGATGTAAGAACTGCGGTTCGGAAAACGACGATAATTTATATATCTGCCAAAACTGCGGCTCACCGCTCTACGACGAAGATGAACCCTCTTCCGATGACGGCGATAAAACCCGCGTTTTCAAGGTTCAGGGAAAGGATGAAAATCTCCCCTCGCCTCCAAACGATGAAGATGATAAAAAGAAAAAGCAAACAACAATTATTATTGCTGTTCTCTGCGTTATTCTTGTTGCGGTTATAGCAGGAACCGTTATTGCAATTGTTTCTTCAAAAAACAAGGAAGAAGAAACCTCGTCACTGACCCAGGTTTCAACAACGCAGACAACAAGCCAAACAACAACGCAGCCAACAACAACCGAAAAACCGACTGAAACAACAACCGAAACAACAACGCAGACAACAACCAAGGAATTAAAACTCAGCGTCAGCCTCTCCTGCAACGACGGCGGCGAGGTTGAAGGCGACGGAGATTATTCACTCGGCGAAAATGTTACTGTTGTTGCAAGACCCGACGACGGATATGATTTCGACGGCTGGTATAACGGCAGCACAAAGGTTTCTTCCAAGGAAAACTACACTTTCACAATAACTAAAAACACTTCACTCAAAGCAGTTTTCGTTATTGTTAACGAGGAAGATTCCGATGTTGAAGTCATCGGCGACGACGAAGATTAAACAAAATATCAATTAAACAAAAAATGCAGGAAAAAATTCTTGCATTTTTGTTTTTTCTGTGTTATATTATTTAGGCATTAATAATTAATGTGTACGCGCCGGTAGCTCAGCTGGATAGAGTGTCTGGCTAAGAAACACAAGGTCGCTTTGCTGCGAAATTGTTAACAAAACTCAATTATGCTAATTTGCGCTGGTAGCTCAGTTGGATAGAGTGTCTGGCTACGAACCAGTAGGTCGGGGGTTCGAGTCCCTTCCAGCGTACCAAGAAAGCCTTGCAAACACTACGTTTCAAGGCTTTCTTTTGTTTTGTTTTTGACCACTTGCTCATCATTTTTGCTTGTGGTCAGCCTTGTTTTCTCATATATAGCTATTATTTAATACAATCTAATATCTGACACATTTCAGTAACATTTGCTCCCAAAAACGCCCGTTTGACCACAATTTGACCACAACGAATTTTTTTGAGGTGTTGTTATTTGTTTTTGCAATCAGTATATGATATAATGAACTCGACAAATCGGGAGTTGTGGAGATAACGATATGATTATAATTATAACAGGCGCATCGCATACCGGAAAAACGCTGTTAGCACAGCATCTTCTTGAAAAATTCAAGTACTCTTATCTGTCAATTGACCACTTGAAAATGGGCTTAATCCGTAGCGGAAATACGGAATTAACGCCATATGACGATGACAAAATGACAGAATACATATGGCCTATTGTGCGTGAAATCATTAAAACAGCAATAGAAAACAAACAAAACCTCATCGTAGAAGGTTGTTATATTCCGTACGATTGGAGATGCAGTTTAGATGAAAATTATTTACAGTCAATTCGTTTTATTTGTCTTGCAATGACAGACGAATATATAGAAAACAATTATAACCTCATTGTAAAGCATTGTTCTGATATAGAATACAGAGGCGATGATGTGGATTGTACTATTGAGACTCTTAAAGAAGATAACCGAAATGTCATTGTGGGTTTTCAACAACAGGGTGAACAAATCTCATTAATTGACAAGGATTATGAAAAAGCATTAAAAAAACTGATAGACAACTTCTGATTTGTCGATATAAATCACAATTAAACCTCCGCTTTTTTCGGCGGAGGTTTCTTATTGTTTTTATCAACTTATTTGATATGGGTTATTATAATTTTAAGCATTCAGCTTGACGATATTGCTTTTTCGCTTTTCCGATTCCTTTTCTGCAATCAGATCGCTCATCGTGTCTGCAACGTTCTGCTGCATTGCGTCGGTTACGTGCATATAGGTGTTCATCGTGAAGCCCGCGTCTGTATGACCGAGCATGTGCGATACCGTCTTTATATCCATTCCCTGTTCAAGCGACAGCGTTGCGAAGGAGTGCCGCAGGTCGTGGAAGCGGATATCCGGCAATCCTGCCCGTTTCAGCATTCGGTGCAGTTTCCTGGTGACTGCGTCGGGGTCTCTGTAACCGTCCGTTATCGGTGAGGGGAAGAGCAGTTTTTGGTCGAGCCGCTGTCTGCCTCTCAACACCTTCAGCAGATTGACACAGTCATCGCTGATGGTGATTTTCCTGATGGATGATTTTGTC
>JAFYFO010000245.1 GCA_017543725.1 Eubacterium sp. | reverse complement strand
TTTAACCGCAACGGTTATTGCATATTCGTGACCCTGGAAAAACGGATTTGAACCTGTTTGCATATATTCGCCGGTGGTTATATCCTTATAGCAAACGCCCGATTCGAAATAATCCTCATTATAATCGACGGAAATATATTTTTCGCTTTCTTCGGAATTTGCAAAGAAGCAGGGGGCTTTGCCTGTCAGGAAGTTAACGTCAACCGTCAAATCTACATTATCAACCGTTTCAGACAGAGTGTAGTCAGCATATGCGGATATGAAATTGCTGCTTGCGGTTTCGATTGTTGCGGTAACAGCGCCGAATTTAACTGTCGGCGATTCGGCAAACTGATATCCGTTGGTAGGTTTGAACTGCATATATGCGCGGTAAACCTTGCCGAGTTCGAAAGTGCTGTTTTCATTAAGCATATAGCCGTCGGTAACATTTTCCCAGCGAATCAGATTATTGATAAAATCCGCGTCATCAACCTTGTTGATACAGTAGTGAGTTAAAACGGCGGTTGGTGTTGCATCCGGATTTTCGTCCGCAGCGGGGAAATCCAGCAGGACATTCAATTCATTAACCTCGCTGATTTCGGGACATTCAAAAGTCTGGCTGACAATTATTTCCGTATCGGGCGAGCCTTCAACCAATTCAACATTTGCAGAAACATAGTTATCACCGGGCACGAGTGCGTCCTTGCGCAAGAATGCCTTAACATTGATAAGCCCTTCTTTTGTGCTGAAAACATATCCGTTATCTGCAACCATACGAATCTTAACTTCATAGGTCTTGCCGGCTTCAAAGGTGTTGTCTGCGCCGAGAACCTGAGAGTTATTCGTGCATTTCCAGGTGACCCCGTTGATATAGGGGCGCTCGCTGTAGGTTGTGTCAACCGACGAGCCCGGATAGTCGTTTATAAAATCAAAGCATGGATGATTGCCGACAAGCGGAGTGATAATTTTATCCTCCTGGGATGCGTTCCAGAGGTAAACATAGGAAACGCCCTCTGCCGCGTAGATGCTTGTTCCCGTTGCCGCAATGCTCAAAAGCATAACCAGCGACAGGATTAATGATATAGTTTTTTTCATAGGATAAACCTTCTTTCTTAAAATAAGATATTATCTTGCAATGTTAATTATAATATATTAACAAATAAAAGTCACTGGCATAAGTGCCAGTTTTATAATATAAATGTATAAAATATGCATAAAAAATACGGAGAAGGCGGCGTTGCTCTTGAAAATGCAGAAACGCACGGCGGCGTTGTCAGTTAATTTTTTCCGCTTGTAAAAATTAAACAAAAAAAGGGGTTGACAAGCGGAATTATCTGTTGTATACTGCTATTCACTATTAATATGGAGTTATCTGCCTTATCGGGCATTTTACGGTGTTTTTCAGTCACAAAAAGTTTACTTTTTCCGCACTGAAAATCCGCAAAAACTCTATGTTTTAATGTGAATTTTTAAGGAAACGGAGTGAATACCTTTATGGTGAATGTGAAGGATGTTAAGCTCGGAACAACAACGCGAAAAAGCTTTGCGAAAATCAATGAGGTTATGCAGATGCCGAATCTCATTGAAGTGCAGAAGAAATCATATCAGTGGTTTCTTGATGAGGGCTTGAAGGAAGTTTTCCGCGATATCGGTTCAATAACCGACTACACAGGAAATCTCGTTCTTGATTTCATCGACTATTCATTAGACGATGACCCGAAGTACTCAATCGCTCAGTGCAAGGCGCGCGACGTTACCTATGCAAAACCTCTCAAGGTTACGGCAAGACTTCAGAACAAGGAAACAGGCGAAGTTAAGGAAAACACAATTTATATGGGTGATTTTCCGCTTATGACAGACGCGGGAACATTTGTTATCAACGGTGCGGAAAGATGCATTGTTTCCCAACTTGTCAGGTCTCCCGGCGTTTATTATCATATGGAGCATGATAAAACGGGTAAGGAATTATACACAAACACTGTTATCCCCAACCGCGGCGCATGGCTTGAATATGAAACAGACGCAAACGACCTTTTCCATGTGAGAATTGATAAAAACAGAAAAATCCATATAACAACTTTCCTTCGTGCTCTCGGTCTTTCAAGCGACGATGATATCAGAGAATTCTTCGGCGATGATGAAAGAATTGAAGCAACGATTGAAAAGGACACAACGAAGAATCAGGAAGAAGCGCTTCTTGAAGTATACAGAAAACTTCGTCCGGGCGAGCCTCCGACGCTTGAAACCGCTCAGGCTCATCTCGACGCTCTCTTCTTCGACGCGCACCGCTACGACCTTTCAAGAGTCGGCAGATATAAGTATAATAAGAAACTCGGTATGGTTGACAGACTTGTCGGTCAGACCGTTGCTCAGCCCGTTATTTCTCCCCAGGGCGAACTTCTTGCTCAGCCGGGCGAAAAGATTGACCTTGCAAAGGCAAAGGAAATTGAAAACGCAGGTGTTATGAGCGCTTATGTTCTTCTTGAAACAGGCCGTCAGGTTAAAGTTGTTTCAAACGGAATGGTTGATTTTGAAGCATATCTTCCCCAACTCGACAAGAAAGAACTCGGAATCAATGAAAAGGTTTCATACAGAGTTCTCAGCGAAATTCTTGAGAAGTGCGGAGACGACACAGAGGCTATCAAGGAAGAAATCAGAATCAAGCACGACGACCTTATTCCCAATCATATTATAGTAGACGATATTTTCGCAACCGTTTCTTATCTTATAACTCTTGCAAACGGAGTCGGCGTAACAGACGATATCGACCATCTCGGAAACAGAAGAATCCGCGCAGTCGGCGAACTTCTTCAGAATCAGTTCAGAATCGGTTTCACGAGAATGGAAAGAGTTATCCGTGAAAGAATGACTCTTCAGGCTCAGGATGACGAGGAATCAATAACTCCTCAGGCGCTCATCAATATCCGACCCGTTGTTGCTGCAATCAGAGAATTCTTCGGTTCTTCACCGCTTTCGCAGTTTATGGACCAGAACAATCCGCTTGCTGAATTAACACATAAAAGGCGTCTTTCGGCGCTCGGTCCCGGCGGTCTTTCAAGAGAGCGCGCAGGCTTCGAGGTTCGTGACGTTCACTATACTCACTACGGCAGAATGTGCCCCATCGAAACACCTGAAGGACCAAACATCGGTCTTATCTCATATCTTGCATGCTATTCAAGACTTAATGAATACGGCTTCATCGAGGCTCCGTACAGAAAGATTGATAAGGAAACAGGCGTTGTAACAGACGAAGTTGTTTATATGACGGCTGATATGGAGGATGAATTTGTTGTTGCTCAGGCAAACGAACCGCTTGATGAAAACGGAAGATTTGTCAACAACAGGGTAACTTGCAGATACAGGGATGAATTCCTCATTCTTCCTCCCGAGAGAGCGGACTATATGGACGTTTCTCCGAAGATGGTTGTTTCGGTTGCAACCGCAATGATTCCCTTCCTTGAAAACGACGACGCAAACCGTGCTCTTATGGGTGCAAACATGCAGCGTCAGGCAGTGCCGCTTCTTAAAACAGAGGCTCCCGTAGTCGGAACAGGTATGGAATATAAGGCTGCATACGATTCAGGCGTTGTTGTT
>JAFYFO010000244.1 GCA_017543725.1 Eubacterium sp. | reverse complement strand
TTACACAAAACAAAACGCAAAATGAAGCAACCGCCATAATTACTGCAACAACAGCCAAAATGATATCTAAGATTTTCTTTCTGCGAAATGCTTCATAAACTTCTAACGCTGCAAGCCCTGATATATACGGTAAAAGAAATGAAAAACTGTCTTTAACTATCATAAGAACAATGCACACAATACCCATAGCAGCAAAGCCCCAACGATATGACTTTATTTTTATATCTTTATCTCTTTCGTCACTATAACCAATGCTTTCACTTCTGCTTTTTTCAAGAATTTCGTCTTTATCCATTATATCGCCCCTTTGACAAGTTTACTTTGCAATCTCATTATAGCGTCGCCAAGTTTACTTGTCAATATATTTCAATCACGCAGAAGGTTCTGACGATTTAAACCTTGTCTTCCTTACGAAAGGCGGTGCGGACGTCACCCCCCTACAAATCTGATAAATGAAACAAATACAAAATCTTCGGCGCATCAAAGCTGCGCCCCGAAATTCTTAATTCTTAATTAATAAAAAGAGCCGCCATCGGCAGCCCTTTCAACGTCTGATTTAGTCTTTCTTATTCTGTGCGTTTGAGATTCCTTGACGGATTCTTCTGACATCGCTGAGCGCCTTATAAAGCGAATCGTCGATTGAAAGAAGGGTGTTATCCGCATAATCATTAACAGCCTTGAGCATTCCTCTTGACTTATTCTGAGCGGAAGTTACCATCTCATTTGCCTGAGTTGTTGCGTTGCCGAGGATTTCGGAAGCCTGATTCTGAGCCTCTGTTATCATCTGCTTGCCCTGCTCGTTTGCGTTTGAAATAATGTCTGCCGCTTCTGCCTGAGCAGTTTTTGTTATTTCATCTCTTGCAACAAGTTCTCTTGCTTCTGCCTGAGCCTGTTTGATTATATCCGCGGCTTCTTTTTTTGCCTCTTCAAGAATTGTGTTTCTTGAATCAACAATTGCTTTAGCCTGCTTTGTTTCCTGGGGAGTGTTGAGTCTGATATCCTCAATAATAGTTTTGATTTTTTCAACATCAACTGCCTGCTTTTTTGAAAAAGGAATTGAGGTTGCATCATCGAGAACATCTTCAAGGTCTTCAAGTAAAATATCGGTATTGGTCATTTTATTTATCTCCTTTACATCTTTTATAAATATCATCTGCTATTTCTTGCGGAACAAACGAACTGATGTCGCCGCCAAGGGTGCAAACCTCTTTAACCATACTGCTTGAAAGAAACATATTATCCCCTCTTGCGCAGAGGAAAACGGTTTCACATTCGGGATAAAGAGATTTATTGGTTAACGCCTGCTGGAATTCGTAATCAAAATCACTCATCGCCCTCAGACCTTTAACAATCGCAACGGCTTCCTCCTGCCTTGCATAGTCAACAAGAAGACCGTTATATGTATCAATTTTCACATTTTCTTTTTTCAGACACCGCCTTAAAAGCGATATTCTTTCTTCAATTGTGAAAAGAGATGCTTTTTTTGTTCTGTTGCTCATTACCAAAACAACAACTTCATCAAATATATCGGCTGCGCGCTCGATAATATCAATATGCCCCAATGTTACAGGGTCGAAACTTCCGGGGCAGATTGCTTTTTTCATATCAGATTACCTTTCATTTGCGTCGATAATAAGTCAACTTCGTTTTGCCGTATTTCTTTTCTTTTGAAATTGAAAATCCGCCTGCGGATTCGGGAAGTTTTTCATCTTTTGAAGTTTCGCAGATGACTATTCCCTCATCGCTCATATGCTCAAAAAGCAATTCAAGACATTCATCAATGAGCCCCTTTTTATACGGCGGGTCGAGAAACGCGATATCGAATTTGCCGTTTCTTCTGAGGAAAGAAACCGCGTCGCACAACACAAGGCTCGACACATCTTCCATATTGCAGTTTCTGATATTCTGCTCAACAATCTGATATGCCTTTTTATTGTTTTCAACAAAGGTGCAGAAAACGGCTCCGCGGGACAGCGCTTCTATTCCGAGAGCGCCGCTGCCGGCAAACAAATCAAGAATTCTTTTGCCCTCGATTTCAAACTGAATTGAAGAAAAAATCGCTTCTTTCAGGCTCTGGGAGGTGGGGCGAGTTATATCCTCACCTTCAAGGGTTATGAGTTTTCTGCCTCTTGCGCTTCCTGTTATAACTCTCATAGATGCTTGTCCTTAAATTTTATACTATAATATTATACAAAGCACAGCCCTTTTAGTCAAGGGCGATATATTTAATTATTTTTATAATAATCCACTATATCTTGTGCATTCTTTTTTGTTATTGAAGCAACCTCTGCGAGTTGTTCAACACTCGCCGATTTAATCGCCGAAACGGTTTTGAATTCTTTGAGAAGCGCCTTTGCTTTTTTCTCGCCGATTCCCTCAATTTTAAGAAGCCCTGAGGAAAAAGAACTGTTTTTATGCTTTTTTCTGTGATAGGTTATCGCAAAGCGGTGAACTTCCTCCTGAATGTTTGAAACAAGGGTGAAAGCGCTTCGGTGGGAATTGATTTCAATTTCTCCGCCGCCGAAGGCGATAGCGCGCGTTCTGTGTTTACTGTCCTTAACCATACCGAAAACGGGAACGCTCAGATTCATTTTTTCAATAACGGGCAAAACCGCGTTAACCTGGGGCTGACCGCCGTCAAGCAGAATCAAATCGGGAAGAATTTTGAAGGTGCTTCCCTCTTCGTCTTCATAATAATGCCTGAATCTTCTTTCAAGAACTTCATTCATTGAGCCAACATCGTTCTGACCGTCAAAGCCCTTTATCGCAAAGCGCTTATAGGCGCTTTTCATAGGTCTTCCGTTATGGAAAACAACCATTCCCGCAACATTATCCGCACCAAAGGTGTGGGATATATCATAACTTTCAATATATTCGGGCGGTGCGGGAAGCGCAAGAAGATTTTTGAGTTCTTCAAGAGCCGCAACTTCTTTTCCAAGCCTTCCCTGCTGCTGGGCAAGATGCTCGTTTGCATTTTTTATGCAAAGATTGACTATTGCAAGATGTTCGCCCTTCTGAGGATGGATAATCTGAACCTTCTTTTCTCTTTTATCCTCGAGGAACTGAAGAAGAAGTTCCTCGTTTTCAATATCGCCGTCAACGGCAACTCTTGAGGGAACATCGCCCCTTATTGAATAATATCTTTCAATGAGTTCTTCCCTCGCCTGAGCGATATCCTCAACGCTGTCTATAAGCCAATGCTCGCTGTCCGTCAGCCTGCCGTTTCTGAAACGGACAACCTCGAAACAGGCTTTTTTATTTGAATTGACAAGCGCGAAAACATCTTCTTCGGGAACATTTATTGAAACAACTTTCTGCTTTTCCTCAAGGTTTTTGATAGCCTTTATTGTATCCCTGAGTTTAGCCGCTTTTTCAAACTCAAGATTTTCGGAATATTCCTGCATTTTTGCAGTTAAATCCCTGATTGATTTTGTGCTGCCGCCTTTAAGGAAGGCAATGGCGTCGTTTATTGACTGCTTATAATCTGCTTTGCTGATTTTTGCGGCGCAAGGCGCGCTGCATATTCCCATAAAGCCGTTGAGGCAGGGGCGGCTTTTCCCCCAATCCCTCGGAAACTGCTTATTGCAGGTTGGAAGTTTAAAAATTTTCAGCGTTTCGCCGACGGCGCTTTTAACCGAAAAATTCGAAATGAAAGGACCGATATACTCGGCGTTTTCATCATCCATTCTGAAACATTCGCGAATACGCGGAAATTCCTCTTTGGTGACTTTGATATAATTATATCCCTTATCGTCTTTGAGAAGGATGTTATACTTCGGCATATGCTGATTTATCAGCGAACATTCAAGAAGCAGAGCCTCAAACTCCGTGTCGCAGAGAATATAATCAAAATCATCAACATTTTCAACCATTCTTATAACTTTGAGAGAATGATTTGAATGGGAGCCGAAATAGGAGGAAACGCGGTTTTTGAGGGCTTTTGCCTTGCCGATATAAATAATCTGCTTATCCTTGTTTTTCATAATATAAACTCCGGGACTAAGCGGCAAAGCCATCGCTTTTTTTCTGAGTTCTTTTTGAGTCAAGGCAATTCCCCCCTTTTTCCTTTTTTCTATATTATAACACATTACGATTATAAAAACAGCGTTATTTTAAAAAAAGCCTTCCCCTTGAGGGGAAGGTGTCACGAAGTGACGGATGAGGTGTTAATATTCTTTAGAATATCCTCACAAACCCCATCAAAGTTATATTTAATATCAGCGTTAGAATACCTCAAAACTCTTATGCCGAGTTCATTGAAGTATTCGGTTCTTTTTTCATCAGACTGAACGCCTTTTTCTTCATAATGCTGTGAGCCGTCAAGTTCAATAATCAACTTTGCACCAGCACAATAAAAATCAGCAATATAATTTCCGATAACTTTTTGACGATTAATTGTAATCGGCAACTTTTTCAAGAAATCATACCATAAATGACGTTCCTCTTTTATCATTTCTTTGCGTAGTTTTTGAGCATATGGCTTTAATTTCGGATTATTTGTTTTATTCATTATTCCACCTCATCCACCGCAAGCGGTCCCCCTTCCCCTCAAGGGGAAGGCTTGGCTATAGTGTTTCAAGAAGCGTTTTGCAGCCCTTATAAATTGAATTATATGCAAGCTCAAAATTATCGCTGTACCAGGGGTCATAAACATCGCCGTCACTGCCCGTATATTCAAGAAGCTTATGAATTTTCGGCTCGGCTTTTTTGCCCAGAATTCTATTCATAAATCTTATGTTTTCAAAATCCATTCCGATAAATAAATCATATTTATCACAGTCGCCCTCATCAAGCAAAACGGCGCGCTTGCTTTTGTCAAAAGGAATACCGTTTCTTTTCAGTTCTTTCTGTGCGGGCGGATAAATATGGCTTCCTACGCCGTTCCATATCTCATCGGTATGCGTTGCTTTTGATTCAATAAAAAATTCATTCGCCCTGCCCTCTTTTTCAACAAGGCTTTTCATAATAAACTCAGCCATTGGTGAACGGCAAATATTTCCGTGGCAAACAAAACATATTTTTATCATATATTTCCCCTGACTAAAAATCAAGGCAATACCATCAAATGATGATACTGCCTTGTTGCTTGTTTAAATAAGAATTGACTTACTCGTTGAAGCCGCTTTTTACGAGTGCAACAAGCCCTTCAACCGCTTCTTCTTCATCTGAACCGTCAGCAATAATTCTGATATCGGTTCCGCCCATAATGCCGAGTGAAAGAACACCTAAAAGAGATTTTGCATTAACTCTTCTTTCTTCCTTTTCAACCCAGATTGATGACTTGAATTCGTTTGCTTTCTGAATGAAAAATGTTGCCGGTCTTGCGTGAAGTCCTACCTGATTTTCTACTGTTACATCTTTTACGAACATTTTCCTGTACCTCTCATATGAATGTTCTTTTTTGTGTCGGTGTTCATTGCACATTTAGTGCCGTTTTCATTCACCTGCTTTATTATATCACTAAATGTTTAATCGTCAACTGAATTTTTGCAAGTTCGTATGAGTAATCTATAATTAACAAATTCCACAGTCGATATTTGTGCAAAATCAACATATTTTTTAATTGAGTCTAATAAAAAAACTTTTGTCTAATTACTCATTATCAATCGACGCAAGAAAATCAATATCTTCTTTTGTAAGTTGCGCATCTTCAAGCATATCGGGACGGCGCTTCAGAGTTCGGCTCAGCGCCTGCTGCCTTCTCCACTTATCAACATTTTCGTGATGTCCCGAAAGCAGAACTTCGGGAACTTCCCTGTTTTTCCAGACGGCAGGATGGGTATACTGAGGATATTCAAGAAGTCCGTTGAAATGGCTTTCTTCCTCAAAACATTCGCTGTTTGACAAAACGCCGTCGAGCATTCGGGAAATTGAATCGGCAAGAATCAGAGCCGGAAGTTCTCCGCCGGTTAAAACATAGTCGCCGATTGAGATTTCCTCGGGCTGCAGTTCCTCGATAACTCTTTCATCAACGCCTTCATAATGACCGCATAAAATTGCGATATTATCAAGTTTTGCAAGTTCCTTAACCCTTTGCTGAGTTAAGGTTTTTCCCTGTGGAGTCATATATATAAGATGCGGTTTTGTTTTTGTTTCTTCGCATAGCGCCTGATAGCAATCATAAATCGGCTGAGCCTGCATAATCATTCCCATTCCGCCGCCGTAGGGCTTATCGTCAACCCTGCGATGTTTATCATTGGTATAGTTTCTGATATCAACGCAGTTTATTTCAACCTTGCCCGCCTGCCTCGCTCTGCCGATTATGTTTTCGCCGAGTACGCTGCTGCACATATCGCAAAACAGAGTTAATATATCAATCCTCATCAAAAAGTCCCTTCATCGCTTTAATTAAAACAATTTGTTTTTCCGTATCTATCTCTTTAACAACATCGGGTATTGCCGGAATGAGATAATGCTTTTTATCTTTAACAATATCATAGATATCGCTTGAGCCGTAGTTCATAATATCAACGATTTTTCCGTATTCCTTCTGCGTTTCAATATCAACAACCTTTGCGCCGATAATATCCGCAAGATAGTATGAGTTATCGTCTATATGCGCGTCGTTTCTGTTGCAATAAACAACTTTGTTTTTCAGTTGCTCAGCCTCTTCAATAGTTGAAATTTCGCCGAATTTCAGTATTGCAATATTCTTCTGAGGGCGTGCTGAAACAAGGCTCAGGCTCTTTTTCCCTTCATCATCAAGATAAACGGTTTTGAGTTGCTTTATATAATCAATCCCGTCGCACCACATTTCAAGTTTAACCTCGCCCCTGAGCCCATGGGTGTTATTAACTTTTCCGATTTCTAAAAACTGTTTCATATATAAATCACCAATAATTCAGTGGGTAGTTTAGTTGCGAGTTCCGAGTTCCGAGTTGTCGGGTCGCAAGCGACGATTGTATTTCGGAAAGATGTGGGCATCTTGCCCTACGGCTTTCAATTATTGTAGGGAACGATGCCTACATCGTTCCGTTATATAATAGCCGACCGCAGGTCCCGAAATTCGTAATTCGTAACTCGTAATTCGTAATTTGAAAAAAGCCCTCTTTAAGAGGGCGTTTTTCATTAGTCTATTTCAACCGATATTTTTGCATTATTTCTTGTTGCGGCGGCGCGCATAACAACTCTGATTGCTTTTGCTATTCTGCCCTGCTTACCGATAACTCTTCCCATATCGCCCTCGGCAACATGGAGATGATAAACAACAACGCCTTCTTCATCAGGCTCATCAATATCGATAGAAACTTCGTTTGGGTTATCAACCAAACCTTTTGTTATGGATATTAATAATTCCTCCAAAGAAAACACCTCCTGTATTCCTGTTTAAGTTAAGGATTAAAGGATGCCTTCTTTTTTGAAAATGCTCTTAACGGTCTCAGTGGGCTGAGCGCCGTTTTCAATCCACTTCTTAGCCTTGTCTGCATCAATTTTGATTTCAGCAGGCTCTGTCATTGTGTTATATGTTCCGATTTCCTCGATGAAACGACCATCACGGGGATATCTTGAATCTGCAACTACAACACGATAGAAAGGTGCTTTTTTCGCGCCCATTCTGCGAAGTCTGATTTTTACTGCCATTTTTCTTTCCTCCATAATTATATGAAAATTAAAATATTATAAACAAATTGAATTTGGTTTTAACCTAAAATCCGAATGGATTGCTGCCCTGCTGGGAATTGCCCATAAGTTTCTGAGCCATATCGGGATTTTGCTGCATCAGGCGGCGCATTTTTTTGCTGACCTTCGGTCCTTTGTTGCCGCCGAATTGCTTAAACATTTTTTGCATCTGCTTAAACTGGGAAAGAAGTTTATTAACATCTTCAACCTGCTTTCCGCATCCTGCTGCAATTCTTCTCTTGCGCGAAGCGTTTATTATTTCGGGCTTTGCTCTTTCCTCTTTCGTCATTGAATAGATGATTGCCCTCATTTTATCAAACGCTTTTTCATCAATATCCTCATCCTTTATCTGCTTTCCGATTCCGGGGATGAGTTTTATTGTATCTTTTATCGAGCCCATTCTTTCAAGTTGCTCAAACTGGTCGAGCAAATCGTTGAGGTCGAATTTGTTTTTTGCAAGTTTTCTTTCAAGTTCCTCGGCTTTTTTCTGGTCGAGCGACATTTCGGCTTTTTCAATAAATGAAAGAACATCGCCCATTCCGAGAATTCTTGAAGCCATTCTGTCAGGATAGAAGGTTTCAAGGTTATCAAGTTTTTCGCCCGTTCCGACGAATTTAATCGGCTTGCCCGTTACCGCTCTTACCGAAAGAGCCGCACCGCCTCTTGTGTCGCCGTCAAGTTTTGTTAAAATAACGCCGTCTATTCCGAGGGTTTCGTTAAACGATTTCGCAACATTAACAGCGTCCTGACCCGTCATAGCATCGATAACAAGAAGGATTTCGTGGGGATGAACGGTTGCTTTGATATTTGTTAATTCCGCCATAAGCTGTTCATCAATATGAAGTCTGCCGGCGGTGTCTATTATAACATAATCATAGCCGTAATCCTTAGCGTGTTTAATCGCTTCTTCGGCAATGTGAACGGGATTTTCAGTTCCCATTTCAAAAACGGGAGTTTCAACCTGCTCTCCGACAACCTGCAGCTGCTTTATTGCCGCGGGACGGTAAACATCGCAGGCAACGAGGAGAGGTCTGTGGCCCTCTTTTTTAAGTTTGTTTGCAAGTTTTGCGCTGTGGGTTGTTTTACCGCTTCCCTGAAGGCCGCACATCATAATGATTGTCGGCGGATGGTTTGCAATAGCAAGCCTTGCTTCATTCGAGCCCATCAACTCCGTTAATTCTTCATTGACGATTTTGATAACCATCTGACCGGGAGTCAGGGCTTCCATAACATCTGCGCCGATTGCGCGCTCGGTTACCTTTTTGGTAAATTCCTTTGAAACTTTATAGTTAACATCCGCCTCAAGAAGCGCAAGGCGAACCTCGCGCATTGCTTCTTTAACATCTGCCTCGGTTAGTTTTCCCTTGGCGCGAAGTTTTTTAAAAGCACTTTCAAGGCGTTCGCTAAGTCCTTCAAATGCCAAGATTTCACTCTCCTAAAAAGTCTGCAATGGATTTAATCTTTGCAGCATTATCATTTATCTCTCTTGAAAGAGAATGATTGAGATTATACTGATAAATATTATCCGCACATTCCTTTATCTCTTCAAGTCCTTTTTTAAGTTCGCCAAACTTTTTGCAGAGAGCGAGTTTCTTTTCCATTTCATTCATCTGAGCCTCGGCTCTTTTGATTGAATCGCGGACTCCCTGACGGGTTATTCCCTCGTTTTCTGCAATTTCGGAAAGAGAAAGGTCTTCATTATAGTAGTAATCAAGAAAATCTCTTTGCTTTTCAGTCAGCATTTCGCCATAGAAATCAAGCAGATTTGATATTTCAAGATTTTTTTCCATAATACCCTTCCTTTCGCTTCAAGTCTGTAAAGCATTTCATCTTTACAGCGGTTGTTATTATACTAAAAGCCGCCCCATATGTCAAGGATAAAAACGATAATTTTTTCAACAAAATTTCAGCAAAAAATATTGACACAATTTATAGTGCTTTGATTGAAAAACAAACACAATTTAAGTTGCGTGTTTTCATATCTTGCAGACGGCAATAAAAACAGCGGACTTAGAACAATTCCAAATCCGCTGTTTTTATTATAATCTGTCAGTTTTCAATTTTATTGTTGATTAATCTCTGCATTTCATTTACGAAATCTTTTGCGGATTCATAAAATTCTTTTGCTTCATCTATTGAAAACTCAGCAACAATATTATAATCTCCGATTTCTCTTGCCTCTTGAAGTTTGCCGATAATATCGGAATATCTATTACTGCATATTTCCGTTTTTATATACTGCTGTCTGAAACGCGAAATCACGCCGGAATGTTTTTTCGAATCATAATTATCAAGAATTTCCAACGCCTTTAAACTATAAAAAGCGGCATAATATGCACGATTGACAGCAACACAATAATCATCCAATTGAATATATTTGGGAATATTTTCAAGGGTTTTAAATGCTTTTTTTAAATAATTCTTTGAAAGTTCTATTGTTTCTTTATCAAGCAATTTTTAATCCCTCTCTTTCAACATTTTCATAAAACGGAAGATAGCGCTTATATCTTTCGTATGTTGGAGTATCAACAATCACAACAGAAACCGTTACATCATTTTCAACTGAAAGAGCGCTTGAAAAATTGCTCAGCATAAAACGATACTTTTTTAGTTCTTCCTGAGTGCAATTTATGCGCACCATTATATCAACATCCGATTCT
>JAFYFO010000243.1 GCA_017543725.1 Eubacterium sp. | reverse complement strand
TTCATCAACAGCAGTGTTGAGCGCAGATTTGAGAGCATCGTTTGAAAAACTGATGGTTGCGCTGTCACCGTCATAATTATGCTCGCGATAGCCGATATAATAATCGTCCCGAACTCCGAAAGCCGCTCTGTAACTTGCAGGTCCCGCATCGCCGTATCCAAGGGAGGTATCCGTTATTCTTGAATCGTTTGAATATCCAGAAAATGCGGGATATGACGCAGGATTGAAGTACCAGACATCAAGTTGCTGACCTTCAATATTTCTGTTGTTTATGCTCCAGACATCAAAAGTTAAACTTGCAGAGTTGATAACATCTCCCCTGTTTATTCCCGATAAATCAAACTGCCAGAGCATTGCCGACATATTATCGGCTGAGCCGTCGTTAACAACGCAGCCGTTATCGCCGTCGCCCCTTGAACCGGAAGACGAGGAGGTTATCAAAATATATTTGGATGGATTCAGCGTTTCCTCAGCTGCAGTTGCCGAAAAGGGCATAATTGCAATGCAGGGCAATGCAATAACCGCGGAAAGAATTATCGCCAAAATGCGTTTTGATAATATTTTCATAAACATTCCCCCAATATAATATTATATCTATTTTAATACAATCAATATGCTTTGTCAACTTTCTTTTACCCTCTTCCTTGACTTGACCTCATTAATATATTATTATAAAACCGATTGAAATTGATTATTTTTGGTGGTGATTATTATGAAAAAAATCGCGGTTATAAACGATATTTCGGGTTTCGGAAAATGTTCACTGACTGCGGCTCTGCCGATTATTTCAGCAAATAATATGCAGTGCTGTCCCCTTGTCAGCGGAGTTTATTCCAATCAAACGGGATACGATAGTTTCAAATACGCCGACTTAACCGAATATATGCAGGGTTTTATTGATGAATGGAAAAAACTCGGCGCTTCATTCGACGCGATTATAACGGGCTTCATTCCCAATCACAAACAGGCAAAAATCATTGAAAAATTCATTGATGATTTCAAAAAGGAAAAAACACTGATAGTTGTTGACCCCGTTATGGCGGACGGCGGAGAAAAATATAAGGGCTTTGATGATGAAAGAATAAACGCAATTTGCGCCCTTGCAAAAAAAGCGGATGTCATAACTCCGAACATCTCCGAACTTTGCATTTTATGCGGCGAAGATTTCAGCAAAATAAAGGGAAAAGGCGCAATTGAAAAAGCCGAAAAAATGGCTGAAAGTTATTATAAGAAAAACAGCATTTCGCTTGTTATTTCGGGAATTGAAATAAGCGATTCAGAAATTGCAACAGGCGTTTATGATGAAAACGGTTTTAAAACGATTATAAGCAAAAAAATCGGGGAGAGTTTCTCAGGCACGGGAGATATTCTTTGCGCAAATCTGACCTGTCAACTTCTGAAAGGAAAAGATTTATACGCAAGCGCAGAAGAATCCTGCAAGTTCATTGAAAAGGCTATTATCCAGACTGTCGGAAAAAAAGATATAAACTGCGCCGACGGAGTTGATTTCGAGGAATTGCTCTGATTTTTGCGCACTTTGTTGAAAAAATATTAACAAGATGCTTGACATATTGGTTATTTTTGAGTATAATAGCAGTAGACTTGAGACGGAGCCGCAACCGTCTTGGGTAACCTGTCCTCCTATAGTTTGTTATAGACAGAGAAGGGAAAAGACCGAGTGCTATGCTGGGTCTTTTTTCTTTTGCGTTTCTTCTTTATAACGAAATTCGCCTGCGATTTTTATTTCACGCCGAAGGCATTTTTAGTTGCGAGTTGCGCGTTTCGAGTTGCGC
>JAFYFO010000242.1 GCA_017543725.1 Eubacterium sp. | reverse complement strand
CAATATCTTTTCTGTTTGCGCTTTCGCCTTCGGCAAGGGGCGCGCACATTGCAACAATGTTTCCGTCAAACTTCTTAACAAGTTCTTCAACTGCTTTAAGGCTTTCGCCTGTTGAAATAACATCATCAACAATAAGAACTCTTTTTCCTGTTAACAAATCGCCGTCTTCATGACCGAGATAGAGGGTTTGCTCTTTCTGGGTTGTTATTGAACGAACGCTTACTTTAACAGGGTTATCCATATAAACCTTAACGCCTTTTCTTGCAACAATGTATTTCTTGCCGCTCTGTTTGCTCATTTCATAAGCAAGAGGAATTGATTTAGCCTCCGGAGTAACGATATAATCAAACTCGGGAACTTTTTTAAGCAGTTCCTCTGCGCAGCGCTCGGCAAGTTCAACGTCTCCGAAGAGGATGAAAGCCGCTATATCAAGATTGTCTGAAACAGAGAATTTCTGAAGATATCTTGTCAGCCCTGCAATATGCAGTTCATAGAATTCATCTTCTTTTCTTTCCATACCTTTAATTATCATAATATTTTTTCTCCTAACTTTGTTCCTCCGATGAGGTGAAAATGAAGATGCATAACGCTCTGTCCTGCGTCTGCTCCGCAGTTGTTGATAATGCGGTAAGAGGTTATGCCCTGTTCTTTTGCAATCTCGCTGAGTTTTTCAAAAATATGGGCAACATATTTGCTGTTTTCTGCATTGATATCGTTAACAGATTCAATATGCACTTTAGGAACAGCAAGAATATGAACCGGCGCAACGGGATTCAAATCCCAAAAAGCAAGCATCATATCGTCTTCATAAACTTTTTTGCTTGGAATATTGCCATTAACTATTTCACAAAAAACGCACATAGTTATTCTCCTAAAATATTTTTAACGATTGAAGCAGTCTGATAAACCGCCTCATCAAGTTTTGAAACATCTTTTGCTCCTGCCATAGCGCTGTCGGGTCTTCCGCCTCCCGAACCGCCTGCAAGTTTTGCAACCTCACGAACAACATCGCCCGCTTTAACCCCTGCTGAAATTGCATTCTTTCCGCATACAGCAAGAATTGTTGCTTTTGCGCCGTTTGATGAAGCGATAATCGCAACCGCGTTTTCGTTTGAGGCTTTGAGTTCGTCGCCCATTGAACGGAGCGCGTCGGGAGCGGCGCCGTCTATCCTTGCGGTAAACACTTCAAGTTCCCCAACCTTTTCGGGTTTTGAGAACATATCGGCGCTCTTCAGTTTTGTTATCTCTGCTTCAAGCGCGCTTATCTTCTTTGCGCTTTCCTTGTTTTCAGCGAGAAGAGCATCAACCTTGGTTTCAACTTCGTTTTCGGCGCCCTTGAGTTTTGATGCAATGTTTTTGATTGTTTCAACGCTTTCGCAGAAAGCATTATAAGCATTTGTTCCGGTTAAGGCGGTTATTCTTCTGACGCCGCTTGCAACGGAGGATTCGCTGACAATCTTGAACATTCCGAGTTCGCCGCTGTTTGAAACATGAGTTCCTCCGCAGAATTCAATTGAATCCCCTGCCGTAACAACACGAACAACATCGCCGTATTTTTCACCGAAGAGCATCATAGCGCCCATTTTCTTAGCCTCTTCAATTGGCATTTCCTGCATTGTTACATCAATTGCAGACATAATAACGCCGTTAACTCTTCTTTCAACTTCTTCAATTTCTTCTTTTGAAAGAGCGTTGAAATGAGTGAAGTCGAAACGAACAACATTTTCATCAACAAGTTGACCGGCCTGTTCAACATGGGAGCCTAAAATAT
>JAFYFO010000241.1 GCA_017543725.1 Eubacterium sp. | reverse complement strand
CTATTAGTCATTATCTCTTATCTATTATTTAAGCGGTATCTAAAATCATCGTGAGTTAAGAGATAAAAGATAATAAATGAGATAATAGTTTTTTTATAATTGGGTGAGGGCGAAGCCCTCCCGATATTCTTAATTCTTATCTCTTAACTCTTAATTCTCAAAGTTCAACGCTTTGAGGAGCGCCGCCGTTTTCCATTGATTTATCGGCTTTATAAACGCAGAGATGACCGGCGATTGAATCAAAGATTGATGTGCATGCAAGGCTGGGTTTGCCGCCTCTGATGAACATAACGAAGTCTTCTGCAAGCCTTTCATCGCCGCCGCCGTGGCCGCCGTATGCGCCAACCATATCGCCGGAAACTCTTAAATCAACCTCTTCAACATCACATTCTTCGTGGTGTGCGTCGGGTGAGGGGTTAATCTTTAAAACAGTGAACTTTGATTCTTCAAAGTTGCCGAATATTTCGCCCTTTGTTCCGATTATATGAATATATCTTCTCGGCTCTGAGGAACCGCCAACCATATTATGAGTTCCCGTTGCGCCTGATTTGAAGTTAACAAGAACGCTCTGATGGTCAACAATATTATTATCGCACTTATAAATGCATCTTGCATATTGATTATCGCTCTTCATAAGGGCGATTTTATCTTCAATGGTCGGATTGGGAAGATGCTAAAGCGCATCCCAGACATAGAAGGCCCAACGGTCGGGATGGTCGATATAAAGCCTTTTTGTTGAGAAATCGCAGGTGTCAACAAGGGGGCAATCCTTCATACAGATTGTTCCTGCGCCCTCGGGTGCGTTTTCTTCTTTAAACTGATATTTGCTGCCGAATGAACTTATCTGAGAGGGTTTTGTTTCGCTCATAAGCCACATCATAATATCAAGGTCGTGGCAGCATTTTGCAAGAAGCATACTTGTGTGGCACTTATCTGAGTTAGCCCATTTTCCTCTTATATAAGAGGTTGAAAGATGGTGATAGGAAACATGCTCGCTTGTCTGAATATTGATTATATCTCCGATTTCGCCGCTTGCAACTCTTTCTTTGATTGAATAATAGAAAGGGGTGTAGCGCAGAACATGGCAAATCATAACTTTTGAATTGTTCTTTTTAGCACATTCAACAATCTGCCACATCTCGTCTTCATTAACCGCAAAGGGCTTTTCAAGAAGCATATCGTAGCCTGCGTCAAGAAGGGGAAGAGTTGTTTCAAGATGGAGTTCATCCATTGTGCCGTTGATAACCGTATCTGCAAGTTTGCCGTGGCGGGCAAGTTCCTGCGCGCTTTCAAAACACATATCCTCTCCGAATCCGAAATATTCCATTGCTTTTTGTCTTCTGACGGGATTCGGGTCTGCAACACCAACGATTTTTAACAGTTCGGGATTGGTTTTAGCAAGTTCGCTGTAAACAAATGCTCTGTGACCTGCGCCCACTATTATCGCCGTAACCGGTTTTTGTTCCATAAAAATACCTCTTCTCACTGATTAACATATTGATTATACCATATAATTTTCAATTTGCAAGCACAATTTATATTCCACTTGACAAATCTTTTGTTTCAAGTTATTTTATTATAAGAAAATCAATATGTTTAATAGAATACTGAATAGAAAAGGAATTTCTTTTTATGGTTTACAACACAATTCTTGACGCAATCGGCCACACTCCGATGATAAGGCTCAATAAACTTCCCGATGAGGATTCGGCTCAGATTTTTGTTAAATATGAAGGCGTTAATATCGGCGGCTCAATCAAAACAAGAACCGCTTATAATATGCTTAAATGCGCTGCCGAAAAGGGAAGAATAAACGAAAATTCAATTATCGTTGAGCCAACAAGCGGCAACCAGGGAATCGGAATTGCCCTTGTCGGCGCTGTTATGGGATATAAAGTTAAAATAATTATGCCCGATTCCGTTTCGGAGGAAAGAAGAAAACTTATTAAAAACTACGGCGCAGAGGTTATTCTTGTTCACGATGCGGGCGATATCGGCGAGTGCATTGCTCAGTGCATTTCGCTTTCCGAAAAAATGAGGGACGAAGACCCGAATGTTTTCATTCCCTCCCAGTTTGATAATCCCGATAACCCGAAAGCGCACATCTATTATACTGCAACGGAAATCTTAGAGCAGGTTAACTGCGATATAGACGGTTTTTGTTCAGGAGTCGGAACGGGCGGAACAATCAGCGGTATCGGCGAGGTTCTTAAAAGGCAGAATCCCTCAATAAGAATCTGGGCGGTTGAGCCCGAAAACGCGGCTATTTTAAGCGGCGGCTCGGTTGGAACTCATCTTCAGATGGGTATCGGCGACGGACTTATTCCCGAAAATCTCAACACAAAGATTTATGATAATATCTGCGTTGTTTCCGATAAAGAAGCAATTGAAACCGCGCGCCGTCTTGCAAGCGAAGAGGGAATTATGTGCGGCATTTCAAGCGGCTCAAATGTTGCCGCCGCGCTCCGTCTTGCAAAACGCCTCGGAAAAGGCAAAACCGTTGTAACCGTTCTTCCCGACACCGGAGAAAGATATTTCAGCACGGAGTTATTTGATTAATTACGAATTACGAGTTACGGTTCGTTTGCGAGCGCTGCCAGTGGCAGATGAAGCGAACAATAAGAACTGCCGAACGGTCAAAATTTGTCGGCGCTCCAAGCCGATAACAAATTTTGGGAACCGTTGGTCGAGATTACGAATTTCGGTTACTCGCTGCGCTCAAACAATAGATTATGAAAAAATTATTGATTTACCTGAAAAACTACAAATGGCAATGTGTTCTTGCTCCGCTTTTCAAAATGCTGGAGGCGAGTTTTGAACTCATTGTTCCGCTTGTTGTTGCGGCGATTATTGACAATGGAATAAGAAAAGGCGATATGAGCGTTGTTTATTCAAAAACATTCGTCCTTATTTTGCTTGCGCTTGTCGGAATGACGGCGGCAATCAGCGCTCAGTATTTTGCCGCAAGAGCGGCAACGGGTTTTGCGACGGAACTCAGGCTTGCGCTTTTTAAAAAAATTCAGTCTTTTTCATATTCCGAAATTGATAAAACGGGAACATCAACTCTCATTAACCGCTTAACAACGGATGTTAATCAGGCGCAAAACGGCGTTAATATGGTTTTGCGCTTGTTTTTGCGCTCTCCGTTCATTGTTGCAGGAGCGGTTGTTATGGCGCTGTTTATTGATGTTAAAGCAGGGCTGATTTTCCTTTTGGTTGTTGCTCTTCTCAGCGCGGTTGTATGGGTTATTATGAAAATAACCGTTCCCAAATATAAAGAAGTTCAGCAGACGCTTGATAATGTTACTCTGCTGACGCGCGAAAATCTCAACGGAGCAAGGGTTATCCGCGCTTTTACAAGTGAAGAAAACGAACTGAAAAAGTTTGAAGAAAAAAACGAGTGGCTCGCGCACCTTCAAAGAGTTGCAGGCAGGATTTCGGCAATAATGAACCCTGCAACATATGTTATTGTTAACCTCGGAATAATCGCTCTTATCTATTACGGGGCGCTCAGGGTTAATTCTTCCCATCTTTCCCAGGGAAGCGTTGTCGCGCTTTATAACTATATGAGCCAGATTCTTGTTGAACTTGTTAAATTTGCAAATCTCATTGTAACCGTAACAAAGGGCTTTGCTTCTTCATCAAGGCTTGCGGCAGTTCTCGATATGCAAAACACTCTTGAAAAGAATAACAACAGCGGGATTAAAAATTCCCATGCGGTTTGTTTTGAAAATGTTTCTCTCAAATACAAGGGCGCAGGGGAGGAAAGCCTTAAAAATATCTCCTTTTATGCGGACAGGGGCGAAGTAATCGGAATAATCGGCTCAACAGGAAGCGGAAAATCCTCGCTTGTTAACCTTATTCCTCACTATTACGATTCAAGCAAAGGCGTTGTTTTCGTTAACGGCAGGGATGTTAAATCCTATGAAACAAAAGAATTGAGAAATATAATCGGATTTGCCGAGCAGAAGGCTGCTCTTTTCAGCGGAACAGTCAGGGATAATATGCTTTGGGGCAATAAAAATGCAAGTGATGAAGAAATAATCAGCGCGCTGAAAATTGCTCAGATTTATGAATCGCTTCAAGAAAAAGAAGGGCTTGAAACCGTTATCGAGCAGGGCGGAGCAAACCTTTCGGGCGGTCAGAAACAAAGGCTTTCCGTTGCAAGAGCGATTGTTAAAAATCCTCAAATCATCATTCTTGACGACAGCGCTTCCGCGCTTGATTTTGCAACAGAAAAAGCAATGAGAAACGCGGTTTTGGCGCTTGACTACAAGCCGACTTTGTTCATTGTTTCCCAGCGCGCTTCATCAATGCTCAGCGCAGACAGAATTATTGTTCTTGATGACGGCGAATGTGTTGGTATCGGCAATAACGAAGAACTTTTATCCTCCTGCGAGGTATACAGGGAAATATACTATTCCCAGTTTGAAAAGGAGGACAGCGATGAGCAATAAAGAAGTTTTAAAAAGAGTTTCCTCCTATGTCGGAAGATATAAAATTCATCTTGCGCTTTCAATGCTCCTTGCTTTAATCAGCACTTCGGGAATGCTCTATATTCCGATTCTTCTCGGAAGAACAATAGATAAAATAATCGGGGCGGGAAATGTTGATTTCAAAGGCATTGCAAAACTCCTTATCGAAATCTGCGCAATAATTGCTCTTTGCGCCGTTTCGCAGTGGGTTATGAACGCGCTTAATAACAAGATAACATATAATGTTGTTCGCGATATGCGCGAGAGGGCGTTTGTTAAAATTGAAACGCTTCCGCTGAGTTACATTGACTCCCATAAAATCGGTGATATCGTTTCTCGCGTTATTTCGGATGTCGACCAGTTTGCAGACGGGCTTCTGATGGGATTCACCCAGTTTTTCACAGGCGTTGTTACAATTCTGATAACGCTTGCCTTTATGCTTTCAATCAATTTATGGATTGCAATAGTTGTTGTTATTGTTACTCCGCTATCCTTCCTGATTGCTTCGTTTATTGCAAAAAAAACGCATAAAATGTTTACCCTTCAAAGCAAAACAAGGGGCGAGCAAACAGCGTTTATTGATGAAATGATTGGCAATCAGAAGATTGTTGACGCCTATTCAATGCAGGAGGAAAACACAGAGAAGTTCAATGAAATAAATCAGATGCTCGGAAAGTATTCTCTTAAAGCGATTTTCTATTCTTCAATAACTAATCCCGCAACAAGATTTGTTAACAGCGTTGTTTATGCCGCGGTTGCGTTTTTCGGAGCAATGCTTGCCGTTAAAACCGAGCAAAGCGCGATAACGGTTGGCGTTTTAACAAGTTTTCTTGCGTACGCAAATCAATACACAAAGCCGTTTAATGAAATCAGTTCCGTTATAACCGAACTGCAAAACGCTTTTGCCTGCGCCGCAAGGCTCTTCGAACTTCTGGAGCAGGAAAGCGTTGCACCCGATAAAGACGGCGCAATAGAGATTAAAGAGGCAAACGGCAAAATTGAAATCAAAAACATCAGTTTTTCATACAGCGAGAATCAAAGGCTTATTGAAGATTTCAACCTTTCGGTTGAAGCGGGTCAGAAAGTTGCGATAGTCGGTCCGACGGGTTGCGGAAAAACAACGCTGATAAATCTGCTTATGCGCTTTTATGACGCGAAAAGCGGAAAAATCATTCTTGACGGAAACTCCTATGATGATATAACAAGAAAATCACTCAGAAGAAACTACGGAATGGTTTTGCAGGACACCTGGCTCAAATCGGGAACAATCAGGGAAAATATAACTTTTGGCTCACCCGAAGCGGGCGATGAAGAAGTTGTTGAAGCGGCAAAAAAAGCCCACGCTCATTCATTTATCAAGCGCCTTGAAAAAGGATATGAAACCGAAATCGGCGAGGACGGCGGTTCGCTTTCTCAGGGGCAGAAACAACTTCTCTGCATAGCAAGGCTGATGCTCAAACCTCCGCCGATGCTCATTCTCGACGAGGCAACCTCTTCAATAGACACAAGAACCGAAATAAAAATTCAAAAGGCTTTTTCAAAACTTATGCAGGGGCGAACAACATTTATTGTTGCTCACCGTCTTGCAACGGTTAAAGAGGCGGATGTTATTATTGTTATGAACGAGGGAAGAATTATTGAGCAGGGCAATCATAAAGACCTTATTGATAAACGCGGCTTTTATTATAATCTCTATAATTCGCAATTTATCGGAAAAAATTCGACAAATAATAAACTTTTTATAAAAAATCAATAAAAAGTCGAATTAGAGGTTGTAAAAACAAATTAAGTGTGTTATATTTTTAACAATGTTTATTATTTTTTAATTAGGAAGTGAATAAATCTATTATGTGGCAGCAGGATTCACCATGCGCAACAAAAACTAAAAAGAAACTTGCAAGTGCACTGAAAGAATTAATGGAAACAACAACTTTTGATAAAATAACTGTTTCGGATATTACAGATAAATGCAATGTCCACAGGCAGACGTTTTATTATCATTTTCAGGACAGATTTGAACTCCTTGATTGGATTTTCTATACTGAAATAGTTCAGCCTTTCACGGATAATATCAGTTCTGAAAACATTCAGGAAAAGTTTTTCAATCTGTTTGAAACAATGTCGAGCAATAAGAAGTTTTATCAAAACGCTCTTAAAACAAACGGCGATGATTTAACAAGATATATCAGCAAGGTTGCTTCCGAACAATTCACGGATATTTTCAAAAACCTTTCAATAGAAAGCGGATTTGCCGTTGACGATGAAGAAGATGTTATTATGGCTGAATTCTTTGGCTACGGCATCTGCGGCGTTGTTATGAACTGGGCGATAAGAGGAATGCAGGAATCTGCAGAATCAATATCAAAAAGAATTGATCGCTTCTTTATCAACTGCAAAAAAATCAAATCAAACTAAAAAAAGCCTCGGGAACTCAGGTCCCCGAGGTTTTTGCTATATTTTCGTTGTGTAAAACATAATGCCCGATTCTTCAATATCAATAATACCGTAGGAATAATCGCAAACCGCTCCGGGATTCATATAATAGATTCCGTCTTCAATTTCGGTTAAAGGGGAGTGGGTATGCCCGAAAAGGCAGATATCGGCTTTAACATCTCTTGCCTTCTGTTTTAAAACTTCGTATCCGTGTTTAACATAAAACATATGGCCGTGGGTTATAAAAACTCTTTTTCCGGCGCAGTTTAAAATCTTTGTCAGCAGCTGAGTGCTTGAAAAATCGCAGTTTCCGGCAACACATTCAATTTTCAGATTTTTATATGCCATTAAAAGCATTTCAACTTCATCGGCGCTGTCGCCGAGGTTGATGAATAAATCGGCGTTATCCTTATGCCTTTCAACGATATCAAAAAGCGCTGAAGTTCTTCGGTGAACATCCGATGTAACAATGATTCTCATTCATAAATCTCCTTAAAAATGCATATAGATAATTATACTATAAGGAGATGAGATATTCAATGAAAAACAATAAAAACATTGATATAAACGAGTTGAAAAACGCTGCTGAAAAAGGAAATGTTGATGATTTCATTGATAAAAATCTGTCGTCGGGCGCGGCGAAAAAAGTTAAGCAGGTTTTATCCGATAAAAATATGATGGAAAAAATGCTTTCAACTCCCGAAGCAAAGGCGCTTTTTAAAAAGTTCACCGAGGAGTAGATTTTTAAATGGATAATATAAATGAAATAATATCCTCTCTCTCAAATGAAGATATTGAAATGCTCAAAGGCGTTGCCTCTTCGATTCTCGGCGAGAAAAACGAGGTTGAAAAGAAGGAAAATCTGCCTGTGCAAAATTCTAATCAGACTTCAATTCCGGGTCTTAATTCCTCGGATTTTCAGATGATGATGAGGGCAAAAACTATCTTTGAAAAAATGAATTCAGCCTCTTCAAAAAACGCCGATTTAATCAATGCTCTGAAGCCCCATCTTTCTCCCGAATCCCGAAAAAAAGCCGATAACGCGATAAGAATACTGAAACTTTTTGATATATTGCCGTACTTAAAGGATTTGTTTTAATGGAGTTTTCAACAAACGATATCAATGAAGCAAAAAGAAGAGTCAGAGAAATGCAGGAAAGGGCGAGGAGTTTCAGCGAAAATCAGGAGGGGCAGGAAGAGAAAAATGAAAATAAAGCCGAAAACCAAAGAGAAAGCGGTGCCGATTCTTCTTTTGGAATTTCGGATATTATCGGCGATTTAACAGGCGGTGAGGATTCATCAAAGGGGCTGATTCTCGCCCTGATTCTTATTCTTTCAAAGGAAAAAGCGGATAATATACTCATTTTGGCGCTTTTATATATTTTGTTGTAATAAATATGGAAATTTAATATATACTATGGTATAATTAAAATTTAGTAATGTTAAAAAATGGTGATGAAATGAAAGAATTCAATAAAATAGTTATAAACGAAGGCGTTAAAATAGTCAGCGTTCCCGTGAAAAGATTTAAAACAAATGAAATTTCAATCAGTTTTGTTACTGCGCTTGATGAAGAAACGGCGCACACAAATGCGCTTCTTGCATATCTCATAACGGGAACAACGAAACAGTTTCCGACTCTTGATGAATTCAATAAAAAACTTGCAATGCTCTACGGAGCAAGCGTTAATGCGTTTATTTCAAAAATCGGCGAAAACCAGTGCATAACTCTTGAGGCTTCCTGCCTTGACGACAGATTTGCAATCGGCAGCGAGATAATCAGCGAGCATCTTTTTGATTTTCTTTGCAAACTCATTTTTGATGTTAAAGTTGATGAAAACGGCGATTTCTTCAAAGAGGATATTGAAAGAGAAAAAAGACTTCTGATTGAACGCATTGAAAGCGAAGAAAACGATAAAAGAATCTATGCCCTTCGCAGGCTTGAAAGCATTATGTTTGAGGACGAGCCTTATTCAATCAATCGCTTCGGAAGCAAGGAGAAGATTAAAACCATTGATTCCGCGATGCTCAGAAACGCTCTTGATTTTCTTATAAAGAGCGCCGAAATCCAGATAACCGTTGTCGGAAATGCAGATATCAGCGGTATTGAAGAAACGGCGAATAAATATTTCAAAGGCATTGAAAGAAACTATATACCGCCGAAAGAAAGCGTTTTTATACCTGAGGCAAAAGAAGTTAAAGAATTCGTTGAAAAAGCGGATGTTCAGCAGGGAAAACTTGTTTTGGGCTTCAGGGTCAATAATCATAGCGATTTTCAGAGCAATCCCGAAATGCGCCTTTTCAGCGATGTTTTCGGCGGAGGTCCGTATTCAAAACTCTTCAATAATGTTCGCGAAAAACTTTCCCTTTGCTATTATTGCTCCGCGAGATACAACAGAAGAAAGAGCAATATAATAATTCAGTGCGGCTGCGAAGAAGAAAATATGGACAGGGCTGTTGAAGAAATCCTTATTCAGTTAAATGAAATCAAAAAAGGAAATATTGATGAAGAATTTGAAGCGGGAAAAATGGCTATCAGCGATGCGATAAACAGCGTTGCCGATGATTCAATTTCGCTTCTCAGTTGGTATTCAAATCAGATTTGCGATAAGGAAATATTAACACCGAGTGAGTCTTCTCTTTCTAACAAGAATGTTAAAAAAGAAGATATTCAGCGCTGTGCAGAACTTCTCAGCCTTGACACGGTTTATAAACTTGTTTCAAAAAAGGAGGGTGAATAATGGATATCAAAGAAATCAAATCCGAAATTCTTGAAGAAAAATATTTTGAAATAAATCACCCTTCAGGACTTAAAATATTTGTTATGCCAAAGGAAAACTATTCTTCGGCATATGCTGTTTTCGGAACGAACTACGGCTCTATAGACACACGCTTCAAGCGCTCTGACAGCGAGGAATGGACGGAAGTTCCCGAGGGAATCGCTCATTTCCTTGAGCATAAACTCTTTGAGAGCGAAGAACTCGGAGCGTTTGAAAGATATGCAAAAACAGGGGCAAGCGCAAATGCCTACACTTCCTTTGATAAAACCTGCTATCTTTTCCAGTGCAGCGATAATTTCAAAGAGAGCCTTGAAATACTTCTTGATTTTGTTCAGAATCCCTATTTCACCGCCCAAACCGTTGAAAAAGAACAGGGAATTATAGCGCAGGAAATAAGAATGTATCTTGATGAGCCGGGCTGGATGAGTATGTTCAATCTGCTCAAATGCTTCTATCATAAGCACCCTGTTAAAATAGATATCGCAGGAACCGTTGATTCAATTGCTCAGATAACGGATAAACTGCTTTACAGTTGCTATAACACATTTTATAATCTTCATAATATGGCGCTTGCTGTTGTCGGAAATGTTGATGTTGAAAGCGTTGTTGAAGTCTGCACAAAGTTTCTGAAAAAATCCGAAAATCTTTCCATTGAAAAATCTTTTGAAGACGAACCGAGGGAAATTGTCTGCAATTATGTTGAGCATAATCTTGAAGTTTCTGTTCCGGTTTTCTCTTTCGGGTATAAAGAGGCGTGCGAAGAGCCCCTTCCGTCTTTCAGAAAGTATATCGAAATGAGCATTCTTCTTGAAGTTATAGCGGGAAAAACTTCTCCGTTTTACACAAAACTCTTTGAAAGCGGCTTAATCAATTCCTCTTTTTCAAAAGAGTATTTCACGGGATACGGCTATGAAGCGGTTATTTTTGACGGCGAGAGCGAAAATCCCGAGGCTGTTGCAACTGCGATAAAAGAAGAAATTGCAAGAATTAAAAAAGAGGGAATAGACCCCGAACTTTTTGAGAGCGTCAGAAGAACTCTCTACGGAAAAGAAATAATGTCTTTCAACGATATTGATAATATCGCAAATTCGCTTATCACCTGCGATTTTAATAATTGGGATATCTTTGAGGCGGTTAATATCTACCGCGATATTAAAGTTTCGGATATCGAAAAACGCCTTTCTTCAATGATGGACGAGCAGTACAGCGCACTTTCGGTTGTTAAAAAATCAATTTGAAAATGGAAAATAGAAAATTGAAAATTTCGGGACCTGCGGTCGGCTATTATAATGATTAAGAGGAAAAATATGGGTAATATTATCGCAGAGAAAAGTTATAAGTTTGCAGTCAGAATTGTTAAACTTTG
>JAFYFO010000240.1 GCA_017543725.1 Eubacterium sp. | reverse complement strand
ATAAAGGAAATGCTCGATGAATACAGCGGCGCGCATTTTAAACTTGCCGAGGGAATATACGACACAACCGTTCCCTGCCCTGCAAGAAACACCGCGCCTTTTTATAAATACGGATTTAATCTTGAAATAGATAAGCCCGTTAACCTCGGCGGAGCAATGGTTTATCCTCCCGAATATTTCTGCCCGCTTGAAAGGAAATCAAACGAACTGACGGTGAACGAAAACACCTATTCAATTCACCACTACGACGCAAGTTGGGTTTCCTCAAAAGAAAAGGAATTTTACGATAAAATCTCCGAATATGAAAAAAGCCACTCGGCTTTTTCTTCAATAATATATAAGAATAAACTTGAAAGCGAAATGAAATACGGAAAAGCAACCGCCGCAAATTTCATTAAAATTCTGCTTTTTAAGATAAAAAAGAAAATTGTTACGAGAAAAGGCGTTAATCAATGAACGATATTATCTTTATAATTTCAAAAGACTGTTTGTCCAAAGAGGCCTTGCCTGTTTACGGAAATAAATACTGGAAAACGCCGAATATCGACGCTCTTGCTAAGAAAGGATGCGTTTTTTCAAATTACTATGCGGCAGGCGGCTCAACCTGGATGGCAATAAGTTCTATGATGAGCGGCAAATATCCCTATGAGTTCAAAAGCAGAAAAACCTATGAGCAGGTTGTTCCAAACGAGCATAAAAGCCTTTTTGATATTTTTCAGGAAAAGGGCTATGAAACCCATATTATCTGGGATATCGAGTGGGAGGATGAAAGCGAAAAATACTGCTCCGTTTTCGGCGACAGAAGCAAAACAGTAAGCCGCTCCCCCGTTATTTCGCAAAATTGCGGAAGCCACGCAAATATCAGCGACGAGCATAATAAAAGGGATGATGAAAAAGCCGCCCAAACAATGGAAGAAATAAAAGCGGCTGTTGATTCAATTGATTTTTCAAAAAAGCAATTTGTTTATATGCACCTTCCCCATGTTCTTCTCGTCAGAAGATGCTATATGGACGATATGGATTTGTTTGATGAGGTTGTTGGCTATATAAGAGAAAAAGTTTCCGATGAAAGCATTTATCTGACAACCGACCACGGTCATATGAATCTTCACAAGGGAATAACCGGATACGGCTTTGATGTTTACGAGCCCGTTATCAATATTCCGCTTATCACTCCGAGAATTAACGGCTGTGAAACTTATGACGGACTGATAAGTGCCGTTGATTTTTGTGAAATTCTTCTGAACGGCACACTGCCCGACAGGGAATATGTTCTTTGCGACACCGCGTATTACGCCCAGCCCCAGAGAAAACTCGCCGTTGTCGGCAAAAGATATAAATATATCTTCAACAGAGAAGATTCGAGCGAAGAATTATACGATATATTATGGGATAAAGAAGAAAACTATAATATTCTTCGTGAGAGTTACTATGAAAAAAACAGGGGCAGCAATGTTTTTGTTGACGAACTTTATTTTTATCCTTATAAAAACGAAGCCCTGAAAGAATATGAAAAACTGAAAAAAATCAAAAACGATATCTGGGTTGAACCCTCTTCTTTTGAAAATTTTTACTACAGATTCAGAAGAAAAGTTTAAAAAACAAATAGGTTATTTAACAGATGAAATCACTAAAGAAAAACATATTTTTCAATATTATAAACGACGCGTCCAATATCTTATTTCCGCTGATAACATCAATGTATGTTTCAAGGATTATTATGCCCGAAGGCGTCGGTCTGGTTTCATATGCTCAAAATATTGCTTCGTATTTTGTAACCTTTGCCGCGCTTGGATTGCCAACCTACGGAATAAGGGAAATTGCAAAGGTTCAAAACGATAATACGCTTTCAAACAAAACCTTTACAGAACTTTTTATTATAAACGCGATAACAACCGCAGTTTCAACCGCCGCATATGCAATTCTTGTTATGAGCCCGCTCGGCAGCGGTTTTGATAAAAGGCTGATGCTTTGTTTCGGCATATCAATTCTCTTTAACTTTATAAATATTGAATGGCTCTATAAGGGCAAGGAAGAATATGTTTATATTTCCCTGAGAAGCGTTATCATAAAAATCATTTCCCTTGTTTTGATATTTGTTTTTGTCAGAACAAAAGAGGATTATATCAACTATGCAATAATTATTGTTGTTGCGCTCGGCGGAAACTATATATTCAATGTTATTCACGCAAGAAAGATTGTTAAATTCAGTTTTAAAAATCTTGAATTCAAAAAGCATATCAATCCCCTTGTTGTTCTTGCGCTGAGTTTGTTTTTATCTTCAATATACAGCAAACTCGATATAACCATGCTCGGCTCAATGTCCACAAAAGAGGCAACAGGGCTGTATGCAAACGCGCATAAGATTGTTGAAATGATAATAACCGCATGCTCGGCAATTTCCGCGGTTTTTCTTCCAAGACTGAGTTACTATTATAAAAACGACCAAAAGGAATTCACAAGGCTGATAGACAAGGGAGTTCGGATTCTTGCCTTTATTTCAGTTCCTGCCGCGGTTGCCGTTTTTGTTCTTGCTCCTCAGGCAATTGAACTGCTCTTCGGAAAAGAATTTGTTCCGGGTTCGTCAACCGTTCGGATTCTTTCCGTGCTTATTATGGTAAAAAGTTTCGGAAACCTTTTGTGCTATCAACTTGTTATCTGCACGGGAAACGAAAAAAAGCGCCTTCCCGCGTATGCGCTTGCAAATGTTGCAAACATTGCTTTAAACGCCCTGCTTATTCCGAAAATGGCGCAAAACGGCGCGGCGCTTGCCTCTGTTGCAAGCGAAGTTATTGTTAACGCATATCAGTTTTTCAAAATGAGAAAAATTGTTATCATTCCCGTTTCAAAATCAGCGCTGCTGCAATCCGTTTTAAGCAGCGCAGTAATGGGCGTTTCTCTGTTTTTCCTGGCAAAAATCAATTTGCCGCTCTTAGCAAGCGTTGTTGTTTGCGTTATTGCAGGTCTCGGAATTTATCTTCTTCTTAATCTTCTGATGAAAAACGAATTTCTTTCGGAAACCGCAGGCGCTTTTATCAAAAAGCATAAGGGGGCGAAATAGTTGAAGGCTCAAACAAAAATCAAAATAAAATATCTTCTTTCCGACGATTTGACCGCCACAAACGGCAGTTACTTTAAAAGCGTTAAATATCTTAAATCAATTAAGGATAAACACAAAGGCGAAAGGTGCTTTATCGTTGGAAACGGCCCCAGCCTTACCGCTGAGGATTTGGAGAAATTAAAAAGCGAAATAACCTTTGCTTCAAACAGAATATATACAATTTTTCCCTCAACCTCCTGGCGACCGACCTACTATGCGGTTTTTGATGAAAGCGTTGCCGCAGCCGAGGGCGTTGCCGACGGAATCAACTCCATTGACTGCGAGATGAAATTTGTCCGCCGTCAGGGATTTTATGAAGCGTTCAGGTTTCTCGATAAACCCGTTTGCTTCGTTAAAACATTTTATTCAAGAAAATATCTTGATGAACCCGCCTTTTCAAAAGACGCTTCAAAGGGCATATACACAATCGGCAGCGTAACCTATGCAATGATTCAACTTGCCGTTCATATGGGATTCAAGGAAATATACTTAGTCGGTATGGATAACCGCTATGCGTTTTCCCTGATGAGGGACGGAAGCGTTGTTGAAAACAAAAATGTTACCTCCCACTTTGCGGCAGACACAAAGCAAAAAGCGCATCCCGTTGCAACATGGGAAATGGACGCAGGCTTTGAATATGCCGAAAAGATTTCCAAAGAAAGCGGATTCAGAATATTCAACGCAACGCGGGGAGGTTTTCTCGAGTTGTTTGAACGAAAGGATTTAGACAGTCTTTTAAATAATAACTGAGGTGTTATTCTATGATTATTAAAGCGCTGGTGGCAGTTAGGTCCGGCTCTCAGAGAGTTAAAAACAAAAATATCAAACCTTTTGCAGGAAGCAATCTGCTTGAGATAAAACTTGAGCAACTCAAAAGAATTAAAGGTCTGGACGGCGTTATAGTTAATTCAAACGACAATGCTATGCTTGAAATAGCAAAAGCGCACGGCTGCGAAGCCGTTAAAAGAGACGAATACTATGCAAGCAATTCGGTTTCAATGAGCGATGTTTATAAAAATATGGCTGAAAACTGCGACTGCGATGTTATTGCATATATCAATGTTACCAATCCGCTGATTGAAGATTCAACCATTGAAAAAATTATTGAATTCTTTAAAAACAACTGCGATGAATATGATTCGGTTAACTCCGCTCATCCGATTAAGGAATTTATGTTTGAAAACAACAAGCCGATTAACTACGACTTAAAGCATCAGCCGAGAAGTCAGGACCTTCCCGATATATTTGCTTTGAATTTTGCCGTTAACATAATCAGGAAGCAGGATATGATAAACTGCAAAAATGT
>JAFYFO010000239.1 GCA_017543725.1 Eubacterium sp. | reverse complement strand
TTGAAAACTATATCAAGCGCCTTCAGCAACTTGAGGAGATTTCTTCAAGTTTCAACGGCGTTGAAAAGGCTTATGCAATTCAGGCAGGCCGTGAAGTTCGCGTTATGGTTAAACCCGAAGTTATCAGCGACCAGAAGATGCCTCTTATTGCAAGAGAAATAGTTAAGAGAATTGAGGAAGAAATGGAATATCCCGGTCAGATTATGGTTAACATAATCAGGGAAAGCAGAACTTCCGACATTGCAAAATAAAATAAAAACCAAAAGGCTTTTGCTTCGCAACGCGCGAAACAGAAGCCTTTTTATGTTTTTGCTAAAATTTACATTTTAAATAATTATTAATATTATATTATAATTAATTGACATTGCTAATTTATATTGATATAATGTTTTTTGAATTACTATGTAAATCGGAGGAAAGTATGGAAGAAGTCAGAGAAATTGATATTGATTTAGGCAAAATAGTTTATATGCTGCGAACAAAAATAGTTTATGTTTTGCTGATAACTGTTTTTTGCGGCGCTGTTTCGGGATTATTCACCCATTTTTTTATTGACCCCACATATTCGGCAACGGCAAAGTTTTATGTTCAGAACTCAACCGACACCGTTTCAACAAGTTCTTCAATCGACCGCGCGGAACTCGACGCGGCTGAAAAACTTGTTAATTTCTGCATCTATGTTATTAAAACAGACACGGTTCTGGACAAGGTTGCGGAAGATGTTCAAGTCAGTTCGGGTTCAAAACTCAGAGGAATGATAACAACAACTCCTGTTGAAGAAACAATGGCTTTTCAGGTCACCGTTAATTCAAAAGACCCCGCACTTTCGGCAAAGATTGCAAACTCGATTGCAAAAATTGCTCCGCAGGAAATCGTCAGAATAGTTAACGGCGGCGGCGTTTCGGTTATCGACTATGCAAAACGCCCGACAAAGCCCTCCTCGCCGAATTTGAAGAAAAACACGGTTGTCGGAGCGCTTGCAGGTTTTATTCTTTCCTTTGCAGCCTTCTTCATCTATGAAGTTTTCGACACAACGATAACAAACGGCAAAGACCTTGAAAGAGTTTTCGATATTCCGATTCTCGGAACGATTCCGAGGCTTGAAAGTGTTACTTCCGCTTCGGACGGCTCGTCCGCAGGAAGTGCGGCGCTGTCGGATTCTTCCGTTAAGCCAAGCAGCGAAATACTTGAAAACATACAATCTATGAAAGGAGACGCGAAGAAATGAGTTTAAACAAAAAGAAAAAAAGAAACGAAACAAAAGGTTTCAGCAAATCGGACCCTCATAAAATTCTTTGCGCCGACTCCCCTTTCAATGTTAAAGAGGCGTATAACTCAATAAGAACAAACCTGCTCTTTATTCAGCAGGGAGAAAAATGCCCCGTTTTTGTTGTTACAAGCCCCACCGCAAACAACGGAAAAACAATAAACGCAACAAACCTTGCTGTCAGTTTTGCTCAGATGGGCAAGAAAACTCTTCTTATTGATTCGGATATGAGAAATCCAACGATGCACAGAATGTTTTCCATTCCCGTAAAAAACGGACTTTCCGAAATTCTTGCAGGATTAACCGATAATATTTCCGTTTCAAAAACAGGAATTGAAAATCTTTCGGTTTTAACCGCGGGAAAAATTCCTCCGAACCCTGCGGAACTTCTTTCATCAAACAGGATGGACAAACTTCTTGATTTCGTCAGAGAACATTACGACTGCGTTTTCATTGATACACCGCCGATTAACATTGTAACCGATTCAACGCTTTTTGCTCAGAAGGTTACGGGATATATCATCATCGTTAAAACGGACACAACGAATATCAATGATGTTAAGGCTTCTGTTTCAATTCTTGAAAACATCGAGGCAAACATCCTCGGCTTTGTTCTTAACGACGCAAATTCGGACAAGAAGAAGTACTATTCCTATTATCGCCAGTATCAGTATAAGTATAACTACAAATACAGTTACGGCTACAACAAATAATTAGTCAGACTAAAGGTGATTTAATGAACAAGCGAGCAAGAATACAATTCTGGTTTGAATTTTCAACGGATTTAATATGCCTTGCTTCAGCGAATTTAATATCCTTTCTGTTTTTCAGATATGTTATCTATAAAATCGTTGATTTCCCTGCCGCTGAATGGGTAAGATACTATGCGGCGCTGTTCTTTGCTTTTGCAATCAACGCAGGCGGCTTCTACAGCAGTATTGACATTCACGACAGAAACAGGCGGGCGGAATTTTTATCCGTTTTAAAAAACGGAATCCTTACATATCTTATTTTCTCGGCGTTTCTTCTTTTCATCAAGAATCCGATTATTGAATCAAGATATATGTTTATCTCCGCGCTTGCGCTTTTCATTGTTTTCAGCACCGGCGCAAGATATTTCCTCAAAAGATATTTAACAAGGCAGTTCACCTCAAGCAGAATTGCCTCGATTGCAGGAATTATAACAACAAGCGACATTGCCGAAAGTTTTGTTTCGGGAGTTAAAGCGGATTGGTCAACGAGGGTTTCGGGAATTGTTCTTCTCGACGATTTTTGCGAAAACGGCGATTTCTCCTATGCTAAACTCGAAAGCGCGGAAAACTCCTCACCTGTTTCCTCAACTGCGACCGCTGTTAAAACCAAACCGAAAAGCGATATATGCGATATTCCCGTTGTTTCAAGCGACGAGAATTTTATGGACTGGATTCGCTCAGCCCCCCTTGATGAAATATTCATCAATGTTAATTATAAAGACGCTATGCAGGTTCAGCCAATAATTGAGGAACTTGAAGATATGGGTATTTCGGTTCATATCAACATTCCCTCGCTTGTTAAAATGCTTGATGAAAGCAAGTTTGACAACATCAGATGTAAAACCTACGCCGGATACCCAATGGCAACATTTGAAGCGGCTTCAACCTATTCAAACAAATGGCTTGCCGTTAAAAGACTTCTTGATATAATCTTTTCAATAATTGGCTGCATTGTTTCGCTTCCGATTATTGCGATAACGGCAATTCCGCTTCTCAAAGAATCCGAAGGTCCGCTTTTCTTCAAGCAACTCAGGGTTGGAAAAAACGGCAGACTCTTCAACATATATAAACTGCGCTCAATGTATGTTGACGCTGAAGAGCGTAAATCCGAACTGATGACGGAAAATAAAATGGACGGGTTTATGTTCAAGATGGACGACGACCCGAGAATAACCAAGGTCGGCAGATTCATCAGAAAGTACAGCATTGACGAACTTCCTCAGTTTTTCAATGTTTTAAAAGGCGATATGAGCATTATCGGAACAAGACCGCCGACTGTTGACGAATTTGAGCAATATGAAAGCAGGCATAAAAGGCGCCTTTCAATGCGTCCCGGAATATCGGGGATGTGGCAGGTCAGCGGCAGAAGCGATATTGAAAACTTCGAAAAAGTTGTTGAACTCGACTGCAAATATATCGACGAATGGTCGCCCATGCTTGATATAAAAATATTTTTCAAAACAATTCTGGTTATATTATCCCATAAAGGTGCAGAGTAAATTATGAAAATTGCAATGATTGGCCATAAAAGAATACCCTCAAGAGAAGGCGGCGTTGAAATTGTTGTCGGCGAACTTTCTTCAAGAATGGCTCAAAGAGGCAACAAGGTTGTTGCCTACAACAGAAAAAGCGAACACATAGCGGGCAAGGAATTTGAAGAACTAAAGGAATGGAATGGTGTTGAAATCAAATGGGTTCCAACCCCGAATTCCTCAAAACTCAACGCCATTGTTTATAGTTTTCTCGCAACTCTCAAAGCGATAGGAAAAAGATTTGATGTTATCCACTTCCACGCCGAAGGTCCTTCCTCAATGGTTATTCTTGCAAAACTTTTCAGAAAGAGAAGCATCGTAACAATTCACGGGCTTGACTGGCAGCGCTCCAAATGGGGCGGATTTGCAACAAAGTTTTTGCTCTTCGGAGAAAAGGCGGCGGCAAAACACGCTGATGAAATCATTGTTTTATCAAAAAATGTTCAGCAGTATTTCAGAGACACCTATGGCAGGGAAACAGTTTTTATTCCAAACGGAATTTCAAAGCCCGATATCGAAAAGCCCGATATCATAAAAGAAAAATATTCGCTTGATAAAGACGATTATATTCTTTTCCTCGGAAGGCTTGTTCCCGAAAAATGCCCCCATCTTCTTATTGAAGCATTCAAGGAACTTGAAACGGATAAAAAGTTGGTTATCGCAGGCGGCGCAAGCCACACAAGCGATTATGAAAACGAACTCCACGAACTTGCAAAAGGATGCGAAAACATCATCTTCACGGGATTCGTTGAAGGCAAAGAACTCGACGAACTTTTTTCAAACGCATATATCTACTGCCTGCCAAGCGACCTTGAAGGAATGCCGATAAGCCTGCTTGAGGCGATGAGTTACGGCAACTGCTGCCTGACGAGCGACATTCCCGAATGTACCGAAGTTCTCGGCGAATACGGAGCAAGTTTCAAAAAATCCGATAAAGAGGATTTGAAGAAAACGCTTGAAGAATTAATTGAAAACAGCGGCGCTGTTGAGCAATATAAAAATTCCGCGCAGGAATACATTTTAACAAAATATAACTGGGAAGACGTTTGCGATAAAACGCTTGCCCTTTATCAGAAATGAGATTAAAAATATGAAAATTCTTATTGTAAACAAATTTCTCTACCCCAACGGCGGTTCGGAAACATATATATTCAGACTCGGAGAATATCTGAAATCCGTCGGTCACGAAGTTCAGTACTTCGGTATGGAACACGAGGGCAGATGCGTTTCAAATAATCTTGAACTCTACACGGGCAATATGGATTTTCACGGCGGAAGCAAACTAAAGCAACTCACCTATCCGCTGAAAACAATATATTCAAAGGAAGCAAAGAAAAAAATATCGGCTGTTCTCAGGGATTTTCAGCCCGATGTTGTTCACATAAATAATTTCAATTATCAACTGACCCCAAGCATAATTTACGCCGCAAACGATTACAGAAAAAAATTTAATCCAAATCTGAAAATCATTTATACCGCGCACGATTATCAACTCCTCTGCCCCAATCATATGTTTTTTGATATGAACGGCGAGATTTGCGAAAAGTGCATTAACGGCGATTTTAAAAACTGCACAAAAAACAACTGTATTCATTCCTCAAAGGCAAAAAGCATTATCGGAACAACCGAGGCAACGCTTTATAAGAGGCTGAAAACATATAAGTATATCGACAAAATCATCTGCCCGAGCAACTTTATGAAGGAAAAGATGGACGCCAATCCGCTTTTCAGAGATAAAACCGTTGCGATTCATAATTTCATTGATGAACTTGATGTTCCGAAATGCGAAAAACAGGACTATGTTCTTTATTTCGGAAGATTCAGCAAGGAAAAAGGCGTTAATCTTCTGCTTGAAGCAAAGGATATCAACTTTATCTGCGCAGGAAAGGGCGACCTTGAGAAAGAACTCAGCAACGCGCCGAACATCACTAATCTCGGCTTCAAAAGCGGTTATGAACTCAGGGAACTGATTGCAAAGGCAAAATGCTCGGTTTACCCAAGCATCTGGTATGAAAACTGCCCTTATTCGGTTATGGAAAGCATTATGCTCGGAACTCCCGTTATCGGCGCAAATCTCGGAGGACTTCCCGAACTTATTGAAGACGGAAAAACAGGATTGCTTTTTGAAAGCGGAAATGTTGACGAATTAAGAAAAGCAATCGAAAAAATGCAGGATGATTCCTTTGCAGACAGATTGCACAGGAATTGCCTGAAAAAGAGTTTCATTTCAATCGAGCAGTACTATGAAGAACTTATAAAAATATACACTCAACAAGAGGTAATTAAATAATGTCAAAAAAATTAAACGGAACCGTTATCGTTACATATCGCTGCAACGCAAGGTGCACTATGTGCAACAGATATAAGGCGCCGTCAACACCCGAAGAAGAAATTTCAATCGAAACAATAAAGAAACTGCCCGAAATGTATTTCACAAACATAACGGGCGGCGAGCCTTTTATCAGGGATGATATAAAGGATATCGTTCGCGAACTCGATAAGAAGAGCGACAGGATTGTTATTTCAACAAACGGCTTCTTTACAGACAAAATCATTGATTTATGCAAGGAATTTCCGCATATCGGAATCCGCATTTCAATTGAGGGTCTTGAGGAAACAAACAATTCAATAAGAGGTCTTGAAGACGGTTTCAACAAGGGCTATGGGACATTGAAAAAACTTGTTGAAATGGGTCACCCTGACGTTGGATTCGGAATGACGGTTCAGGACGCAAACGCCAAGGACCTTGTTCCGCTTTATAAAATCAGCGATAAGATGAATATGGAATTTGCAACGGCTTCGCTTCACAACTCTTTTTATTTCGTTGAGGGAAAGAATATTATTCACGACAGAGAAATGGTTGCAAAGAATTTCGAGGATTTGATAAACGAACTGCTCAAATCAAACTCCCCGAAAAAATGGTTCCGCGCGTATTTCAACCACGGACTTATCAATTATATCTACGGACAGCCCCGCCTTCTCCCCTGCGATATGGCTTTTGACACCTTCTTTATCGACCCCTACGGCGATGTTGTTCCCTGCAACGGAACAAAGGAAAAAGAAGTTATGGGAAATCTCAACGAGCAAACATGGGACGAACTCTGGAACAGCGAACAGGCGGACAAAGTTCGCGAAAAAGTTCGCCACTGCGACCGCCAGTGCTGGATGATCGGCTCGGTTTCGCCCGCTATGCATAAATATATATGGGTTCCTGCCGCATGGGTTGTCAAGCATAAGTTTTTAAGATATTTCAAGGATAAGAAATATTCAATGTTTGAAAACCAAATCTGCCGCGATTTGAAAGAAGGCAGGGTTACAAAGGAAGAACTCGATAAACTTTCAACCTGCGATTTAAACGCCGAAGTTGAAGACGGACTTTCCGAAAAATCAAGAGCGGCAAAAACAAATTCCGAAGAGTTTTAATTATGAACATTCTTTATATCGCATATTCCTGCGACCCATATTGCGGAAGCGAAGACAAAATCGGATGGAATATTCCTCTTGAGGCCTCAAAAAACCACCGTGTTTTTGTTCTAACAAAGGAAGAGCACAGAAAAAGCATTTCAAAATACTGCGCTGAAAACGGGATTGACAATATTTCGTTTTTCTTTGTCGATATTGCCGATATTTATAAAAAAATATTCAGACCTCCATTTTACTCGGGCAGGCTCAATATCTGGCACAGAAAAGCGCTTCCCATAGCAGAGAAAATATGCTCTGAAAAGGGTATTGATATTATTCACCAGATAGCGCCGATTGAATTCAGAAGCATCGGCAAATACTATAAAATTCCAAACGCTAAATTCGTTTGCGGTCCGATTGCAGGCGGTCAGAACACTCCAAAAGCGCTTCGAGGATATCTTGGCAAAGAAAAATATGTTGAAAAAATACGCGACATAATCAACGGCATTTACAGAATTAAATATAAACTCAACAAAACTCTGAAAAAATGCGACTGCGTTTTATATGCAAACTTTGAAACAAAGGATTATCTCGAGCCGCTATCGAACAGAAAAGTTATTCCCGACACCTCGCTTACAGACGGCGAATTATCCGCAGAAAAACAAAAAAGCAGCAATAACGGCTGCACTTTTCTTATTGTTTCGCGTTTTGTTGCGTCAAAGGGATACAATCTTTTGTTTGACGCGGTTAAACAAATTCCGCCGTCAAGTAATTATAAACTGAAAATAATCGGTTTCGGACCTCTTAAAGACAGCATTGAGGCGCTGTTTAAAAGCGATGAAAATATATCTCCCCATATTGAATTTATAGGCGAAGTGCCTTATACGGAAATGACGGCGCATTACCAAGCCTCAGATGTTCTTGTTTTCCCGTCTTTCAGGGAGGCTTCGGGCTCGGTGATACTTGAGGCTATGGCAAATTCGCTTCCCGTTATAACGGCAAAGATTTGCGGCGGCAGGGTTATCTGCTCAGACGCCAACGCTTTCCTTTACAGCGCCAAAACAAAAGACGAATATATCAACTCCCTTTCTTCGGCAATGATTAACTGCATTAACAATCCTGATGAGACTGCTTCAAAAGGAAGGCAGGCAAGACTTAACGCCGAAGAATTTACATTTAAAAAGAAATCTGAAACCTTCAACGAAATATATGAAAGCATAGTTTAATCTGAAAAACCAAAGGATTTCATAATAATGAGCAAAAAAATCAGCATCATTGTTCCTGTTTACAATGTTGAAAAATATCTTGAAAGATGTGTTGAAAGCCTTGTTAATCAAACATATCAGAATATTGAAATAATTCTTGTTGACGATAAATCGCCCGATTCTTCGGGAGCGCTTTGCGATGAACTTGCAAAAAAGGACGAAAGAATAAGAGTTGTTCATAAAGAAAAAAACGAGGGCTTGGGCTTTGCAAGAAACACGGGAATAGAAAACGCCTGCGGAGACTACATAATGTTTATCGACTCAGACGATTATTTTGATTTGAAAGCCTGCGAAATCTCAAAAGAAAAACTTGAAAAAGCAGACGCTGATATTTGCTGTTTTATGCCGATTGATGTATACAGGGATTATTCAGTTGAATCGAGTTTCGTTGAAAACGATATTTTATACGAAAATGAAAGGATTGCAGACGGCTTTTTAACAAGATGCATTGCATCAAACGAAACCGAAGAGGATAAGGCGATAGGCATTTCCGCCTGTATGGCGCTCTATAAAGCCTCGCTTTTTGAAAATGCTTCCCTGCGTTTTGTTTCCGAAAGAGATTTTGTTAACGAGGATTTGATTTTCAGAATTGAACTTTGCAGATATATTAAAAAAGCGCTCGTTATCAAGGATAATCTTTACTTCTACTTTCATAACTGCGGAACGCTCACAACAAGTTATAAGGAAAACCGCTTTGAAGAATCCTGCAAAATGTTTGCAAAAGTTGATGAAATGACAGAGCCTTTTAACTGTCCCGAACTCCATATAAGAAACATCCGCTATTTTATGCTCAACACTATGGTTACAATAAAGCAGGAGGTTAAGCAGTTTAATTTATCCTCATTGAAAACCATAAGGGAAATATGCAAAAACGAAATGCTCTGCGGCGCTTTAAGGCAATATCCGATATCAAGAATGCCCCTTTCCTACAGATTATTTTTTAACGGGCTTAAATCAAAAAACACACTGTTTGTTTATCTTTTGGTGAAAACGAAACTTTTAATCGAAAAAAATAAGATTTCCTAAGGAACTATTATGGTTATTAAGCAGAAACACTTAATTGAATTCCAGATTTATTATCTTTTGATTGTTGAAGCATTGATAGATTTGGTGCATTTTCCGAGCATAATCCGCTATGTTCTTGATGCAAACTTTATCTTTATGTTTTTCTTGATGCTTCCCAAAATCAAAGATATGATAAACGATAAAATATTCAAGCCGTTCAATTACTACGCAATCGGCTATATGTTTGCCATAGCCGCCTTTTCCATCATCAGGCGAACTCCTCTCGGGCAGGTTATGTGGGCTGTCAGAAACAACTATTTTTTCATAATCTTCCTGTTTATGTGCGCCTACACGCTGAGAACAAATGATGTTAAAAGAATTCTGAAAAATTTAGTTTATTTTCAGTTTTTCAATATGGTCTGCGTACTGTATGAATACTTTGTTTTGGGATACTACGGCGACAATGTCGGCGGTATGTTCGGAACCGCTTCGGGCTGTAACGGATATCTCAATATTTATATTTCGATTATAACGGCATATGTTTTCGTTTTATATTCAAACAAAAAAGCAACTCTTCAGACATTGCTTTTCGTTGTTTTCAGTTCAATAATTGTTGCGGCTCTTAGCGAACTTAAATTCTTCTATATTGAACTTGTTGTTATTGTTATTCTTGCAACCGTTCTTTCAAGCGTTAATGCAAAAAGCGGAATCGTTGTTATCGTTGCGGTGCTGACGCTGTTCGTTGGTCTTCAGGTTCTTACCGCCCTCGACCCCGGCTCCGCCGAACTGCTTCAGGATTTCGACCAGATAGACGAATATACAAAATCTTCATACGGCGGTCAGATAATCGCAAGGGCAACCCCGTTTTCGCAGATTAATAAATACTTTTTTGATAACAGCGTTTTTTATAATCTTTTCGGCTACGGATTCGGCGCCTGCGAAAGTTCGGAAACATTCGGTTGGGCAAACAGCGCCTTTTCAGTTAAATACGGTTTCCTTCAATACCGAAATCTTTCAACCTCAATGCTCTTTGTTGAAACAGGATATATCGGCATTGCCGCTTTTATGGCTGTTTTTGTTTTCATTTTTGTTCTGGCTCAGAAACTCAAGCAAAAATACGCAAATATAAGATATTCCTATGTTTTTGCGCAGGTGGTCAGCGTTATTGTTATTATGAATATCTGGTATAATTCCAGCATACGCCGCGAAATCGCTTATTTAACTTTCTTCTGCCTTTCGGTTTTCATTGTTCAGACAAGGGATGAGGAAAGGCAAAGACTTTCCGAAATGATAAAAACGCAGCCAGTTAAAAAGAGTTATTTCAAAAAGAAAAGGGTCTACTGATATGATACCGAAAAAAATCCACTATTGCTGGTTTGGCGGCAATCCCCTTCCCGACTCCGTTTTGAAATGCATTGAAAGTTGGAAGCATTTTTGCCCCGATTATGAAATAATTCAGTGGAATGAAGAAAACTACGATATTAATAAATTCCAATACGCCAAAGAGGCACACGATGCAAAAAAATGGGCTTTTGTCAGCGATTTGGCAAGACTTGATATAGTTTATAACGAAGGCGGAATATATCTTGATACGGATGTTGAACTCATCAGAAGTCTTGATTCCCTGCTTGATAACAAATGCTTTCTTGCAATAGAACAG
>JAFYFO010000238.1 GCA_017543725.1 Eubacterium sp. | reverse complement strand
TTTTCAAATTCGGGTATAAAACTCTTGGCGTTTTGGGCAATTCTCTGACTTCCGATATTTGCAGCATCTGCGGCATATGTTGAGCCGAAACCTCCGCTCAGCGAATTTGCAAGTGCAGCATTTCCCGCTCCCATCAACTGCGACAGAGCATTATATTCCTGCGCAAAACGCCTGTATGCAAGGTCGTTTTGCGCATTATAATTAAATTCAGGGCTGTTTTTAATGCTGTTATAAAGCGTTCTCAGGCTGTTTGCATATGAATCATTGAAAACGCCCTGCATATCCCTGAAATCCCCTGCCGCAGCCGCCGCTGAAACAACCGCATCTGAAGGCGAATAAGCAGAAGATAAATAACTGTTATATTTTTTCTTTGTTTTTGATGAAACCGCCATATTCACTTTCCTTTATAGAGTTTTTTCTGAAGCGCGTATTCTTTTTGCCAGTTGATTTGATTCAAGGCGTTTTTGCCCTGATTCTGATAGAAATTCCTGTCATTTGCAAAACTTCCGTACTGAAAATCGCGCTCGTCATTAAACGCGTTATATGCGCTGTTCATTTGTTGATTTCTTATATCTGTACCGAGTCTGTACGCCTCATTGCCCGAATTATTCATATCCCTTGCCGCTGAAAATCTGTTTAACAAATCCTGCTGATTAAATCTGTATTTATCAAGCGCGCTGTTATATGTTTCTCCGGCTTTTTCGCCGAGCGCGTCAAGATAGGATTTATAAGCCATCTGCGAGGAAGTCTGAGCCGCCGAGGAATTATATCCGCCGGAAAGCGCCGAAGCCGCTCCGAGAGTGTTTTGCATGGCGCGCATTCCCATATTGTGGTATAAATCCTTATATGTCTGAAACAGCGGGTCCGAAGAAGGGTCGTAGGTGAACTTCTTTTCCTCCATCAGTTTGTTGAAAAGGTTATCAACATCTGCATAGTAGGCGTTGTAGCCGTATTCTTCGGGATTTGTTATCCATTTGCTGTATTCATTGAAGGCGTCTTTATATAGTTTTTTCAAACCTTTCTTATCATTGAAACTGAATTTTTCAAGTTCTTTGAGTTTCTTGTTTGCCTTTTCAAGTTGCTTTTGTTCCAAAGATTTTTTTGCCGTTTCGCTCACTCCTTTGCAATTTTTTTAATGCTCGAATCGGAATATCTGATTATAAGGTTTCCGTCTTTTGAACTTATATCGCAGACATAGATTTTTTCTTCGCCTGCGCTGTTTTTCAAGGATGAAACAGCCCTTTCTATTTCGTCCGTCAGTTTTGAAAGATAATTAATAAGATAATCGCATTTTTCAGACGGAGTTCCCCGCATACTCAGCGAAGAAGGCTTTTGAAGTTTTATCAAACGCTGTCACCGCCCTCCTCAAGTATTCTTGCAAATGAAATGATTTTTGCATCGCCAATGCCTTTGATTTTAAATCTCATATGGTCGCAGCGAACAGGGATAATCGGGATTAAATGGGTTTTTATTCCCCTTGAATTGATTTCGCCTTTTTTGCGCCAGACTCCGTCGGAATCATACATAACAAATATCGAAGCGCCAGCGCCGCCTTCAAGTTTCATACGAAGTTGAATACGGGAGATATATTTATTGTTTGAATATTCAAATCCTATTTCACCCGTTTCACATTCCCATTCAAACATTCCCTCTTCTTCATAATCGCCGCTGTTTAAAACATCGCCCCTGTCAACCGAGAAAACAGCGCCGTCGCTTTCTCTTATAAAAAGCAAATTGCCCTTTACATTCAGAAATTGCAGGATTGATATTTCGTCTTCCCTGCTCCACATACCGAGTTCGGTATCAAAAACAAAGAGATTCGGCGTATGGCTTTCATCCTCCATACAAACATAATATTTTCCGTTAACAGCGCCTGCAACGGCGTTTTTATATTTTTCATAACCGAGCGCGTCGGATATAACGGTTGCGGCGGTTGTGTCATATGCGATAATACCGCCGTTTGATTTATAATAGAGAATGTTGTTTATAACGCAAAGGCTTTCTTCGCTTCCCTTTTCAACTCCCTGAAAATCGCTTGATGAGGTAACGGAATAACTAAGTCCGTCGAGTTCGCCGCCGTTGCTGGGATAACTTCCGTTTATGATATGAACTGCGTTTTCCTTAAAGAAAACAGGTCGTCCCATATAATTTGCGCAGGCTGTAAATTCGCCGTCCGTTCCGACATTAACTGAGTAACTATCCGTTGAAAGACCGCTGAAATCATAGAAATTCATAGGGTTTCCGAGCGATGAAGCATAAATTTCGTGACCGCTGCCGCTGCAAGCCCAGATTCTGTTCTGGCTCTCGAAAGCAAATTTGATATCGGGGACTTTCCTCCTTAAAATCATCAAACTTCCGACATCGCTCTGATAGTTATATAAATGCTGTCTTATTTCAAATGTGCTTGCATTTATATATGATTTATTTGAAATATCGTGAACAATATAGCCGCTGAAAATAATATATTCCAAATCGGCGCCGTTAACTTCTTCCTCGCCTTTTTCAAGGATTTTATAGGCTTGAGGGTTTTGATATTCATCGTACTTTTTAAAAACAACGCTTCCCGAAATATCGCTGTGAAGCCCCGGAGAACCTTCAGTGTTAATATAAACGCAATCGTTAACGCTGAGTTTTTCAAACATATTATCGCTTTTGAGCGCAGAAAGTTTGAGCATTGTTTCCTTATTGACCCAGGTTCCGGATTCCTCGATATACTGCTGAACGCAGTTGTTTTCAATACGGTAGTTTTCATCATCGTATTCGCATATATCTTCATAGTTTCCGAATTTGTTTTTAACAACGGTTGAAAGCAGAAAATCATCAAAAGTTATCTCCGTTTCAATCGGATAAACGCTTTTTTCGATTTCGCCGTCCCCTGTTTCAAATATAACTCCGTCGGGGAAAACGCAGATTTTTGAACCCATCCTGACAAGGGAGCGCTTTTTATCGCTGATTATAAACGATGACGCCGCGGCAACTGTTTCCTCTTCGTCAAGCGCAAGTTCGCCGTTTTTGATAAAGGCGCAGCCGATGATTTCATCAGCACTGTTTTCAAGCGTTTTGAGAATATAGAGATTTCCCGAGGAATAGCAGGCGCCAAGCGTTTTTGAAGCGGTATAGGAGGAAGTTTCGCCGTTTTGCGCCAAAGAAAATGATATCGCGCCGTTTTGACTTTGAAGGGCGCGCCTTTTTCTTGATGAAGCGGCAGGATAACAGTCGTTTGTCATATTTCTCTGGAAAAACCACTGTTTCGGAGATATCCTCAGTTTTCTGCAGTATCCTAAGAATTCTTCGCAGATTTCCTTTTCTTTGAACTGCTCTTCAAGTATCGGTAGTTTCATTTGCCCTCCTAAATACTGAAACTCTCTGCCGAGGAAGTTTTATGATTTCTGTTGTACCAGGAAAAATATTCATCATAAAACGCCCTGAACATCTGAGAGGCATTGTTGTAGGCTGTTATTTCCCGATTTGAAAAAGCAACGCTTTTTTCAATATAAAAGCGATATATTTCCTTAAACATAAAGGGAACAAGAAGTTCTTTATCGCCGTCTGAATCGTTATCATAAGGGGAAAACTCAGTTATTTCGGGATTAACTCTGCTTTTGATGATGTTTTCAAAAATCATTTCATCAAGTTCATTTATCCAGTTAACTTTATCCTCTCTTGAAAACTGATTGGGGCATTGTGAATCGAAATAACCAACAGCCTCATCAAGTGTTATCTTATTCATTATCCACCTCCATTTTAAACGGCGCGGAATAAGGAAACTCCTCTCCGCGCATTGTTTCAGGCACGCTCACGGCTTCTGATGAGTTCGGCTTCCGCCTGAGCGTTTTTAACCGCATAGGCATATGCTGCGGGAACTTTAACCCTTTCACCCATCGGAATAAGCATTGCAACGCCGTTAACAGAGCAGTAATACTTATTGTTTTTCTCGTTTGAACGGTCAAGAGGAATAAAGACCTCAATCATTTCTTCATTTTTCTTTGCCATAATTCTTTCCTTTCTTTTCGGGAGGGCAAAAGCCCTCCCTGTTTAATATATGACTCAGTTAGTTGTGTCCGTTGCGCTGAATGATGACGCGCTTTCAAGGCGAACAATTCTTTCGGGATAAAGAACTTTTGCCGCTGTTGAGAACTTATAGCCAACTGTTGAACGCTGGTCGAGCGGGTCGGCAGTTCCGCCCGAGCCCTTGCCTTTAACAATCATTTCCATTCCTGCGCCTGCAGGGTCAACAACGCCCCAAGCGTCCTTGCCGAAAATATATGTTGCATAAACGGCAACTCCGCTGTTTGTTGTTGAATCGCCTCCGTCCCAGACCTTTGCATTGGTGCTTTCAATGAA
>JAFYFO010000237.1 GCA_017543725.1 Eubacterium sp. | reverse complement strand
ATAGGCAAGAGGAAGATATTTATCACTGCACCTGAGCGAAACGCCCTGATTGAGTTTATCCGCGTCTTCAAGCAGTTTTTCGCGCGCTTTAATTGCTTTGCCTTTTAGCGAAGCGGCAAGGTTTTCTATTGCCTTTGCCTGCTTTTGCTTTGATTCAAACAAAACTTCCGTTGCGGGGATTATTTCAATTTCCCGGGTGACTTCGCCCCTTCTCTGCGTTGCAACATCAAAATATGCGATTGAATCAACCTCGTCGCCCCAAAGTTCGATTCTGACAGGGGAGTTTTCACCCGGCGGAAAGATATCAATAATTCCGCCCCTGACTGCAAACTGGCTTGTTCCGTCAACCTGGTCAAAGCGTGTGTAGCCCGCTTTAATAAGGCGCGCGGATATTTCTTCAAGGTTGATAACATCGCCCGTTTTGATTGAAAAAGTTCTCTCCCTGAGAGCCGAGGGCGGCATTGTCAACTGTATTGCCGCACCAACGCTTGCAACAACGGCGGTATATTTTCCGCTGAGAATTCTTGATAAAACGCCGAGGCGAAGCTGCTCGTATTCGCGGCTTATTCCCTCAACTTCAAGGAAGGTGAACTCCCTTTTTGAATAAAGGTAAACGCCCTTTTGCAGATTTGAAAGATTTTCATAGAATCTGAGAGCGCTTGCCTCGTCGGGAGTTATGATAAATGCGGTTTTTTTGTTTATCGCGCAGAGCGAGTGAACAAGAAAAACCTTGTTTATATCAGTAAGACCGATAGCCCCAACCGGAGCGTTAAGGGTGTTAACGCTTCTGTTGAGGCTGATAAATTCGGTATTCTGTTCGAAGATTTTGGAAAAACAACTCATATAATCTAACCTAATTGCCTTCCCCTCGGGGGAAGGTGGCTGCCGTCAGGCAGACGGATGAGGGGAGTTCCCTCTAAAGCTCAGTTGTTGAAAGCAATCAAAGGCGAAAAACCCCTCATCAGTCACCTTCGGTGACAGCTTCCCCCCCAAGGGGAAGCCTAAAAAGTTTCTCGCCTTACGGCTCGGTCAATTCTTAATGGCTGTATTTATTCATAGCGCTGTCAACGCCGTTTTCGATTATTTCTTCTGCTGCCGAAACGGAATTTTCAATCGCTTTTCGGTATTCTTCATTTTTTTCTTTCGGTATTTCGCCGAGAACCCATTTAACCATATCATAATCGGCGGCAGGTTTTTTGCCGACTCCGATTTTAACTCTCGGAAAGTTTTCGCTTCCGAGGCAGGAAATAATGCTCTTTATTCCGTTGTGGCCGCCTGCGCTGCCCTTTCTGCGAACGCGGATATTGCCGACATCAAGAGAAACATCATCATATATTATTATTATCTTTTCATCGGGAATATTATAATAGGAAGCCGCGGCATAGATTGCCTCGCCCGAAAGATTCATCATCGTCCGGGGCTTCATAACAAGGCAGCGCTTTCCCGCAATCATTTCATCGGCAATAAGCGACTGAAACTTTGCCTTTTTAATATCAAAGCCGTTCTTTTTTGCAAGCAAATCAACAGCCTTGAAACCTGCGTTATGCCTTGTTTGGGCATATTTGCTTCCGGGATTTCCGAGCCCTGCAATAATATATTCGATTTTACCTCGTTTGAAAAACATATTATTCTCCCATTTATCGGGCGGATGATATCCGCCCCTACTTGCCGCCGGCAACCGGCGACTATTTTAAGGGGCATATCATTGAGATATGCCCCCTTAAAATATTAAACTTCTGTTTTTTCGAATTCGTTGAACTCTCTTTCGCTGTCGTCTTTCTCGTAGTTATACATATTTTCGTCTTTAACATGCTTTGCGAGGAATTCGTCTCTGTCGAAAAGTTCGTCCGCCTTAACTTTCCAAGCCTTTGCAGCGGCGATTGTTTTATCAAAGAGTTCGTTCGCCGATTCGGGGTGCTGCATTTCGGTTGAATAAGCGCCTGTTTCCGCAACCATCTTGCTGATAGCGCCGGGGTTGTCAAGAACGGGGCAGGGGCGAAGCATATTGTTTGAAAACGGCTGATTGCGTTTGTATGCCATAAACAGCGGGCTTTGAAGCGCTTCAAGAACCGAATGTTCTTTGATGTTGACATTTGAATAGTGAACAAATGCGCAAGGCTCGCAGTCGCCGTTTGAATTGATGTGGAAATAGTGGCGTCCGCCTGCGATACAGCCCTGAACATATTCGCCGTCGTTCCAGAAGTCAAGTGCGAAAATCGGCTTTGTTTCACGCCATTCACGCATTTTCTTAAACATAAGCGCTCTTTGTTCGGGCGAAACCATAAGTTCGGTTACAGCGCCGTTTCCTGTTGGCATATATGTAAAGAACCAGGCAAATTTAACGCCCTTATCAATAAGCCAGTCGATATATTCATCCGAGGAAAGAACGTCTGTGTTTTTGCTTGTGTAGCAAAGGGAAGCGCCGAAGGGAACTCCTCTTTCTTTAAGCCTTTCCATAGCGGCGGTGCATCTCTTGAAAGTTCCTTCGCCCCTTCTGAAATCGTTTTCAGCCTCATATCCCTCGATTGAGAAAGCGGGGAAGAAGTTTCCGACTTCGGCAATTTCGTCTGCGAAAGAATCGTCGATAAGAGTTCCGTTTGTGAAAGACATAAATATACAATCGGGATTCTCACGGCAAAGGCGCATAAGGTCTTTTCTTCTCATAGTCGGCTCGCCGCCGGTGTAGAGATACATATATGTTCCGAGTTCTTTTGCCTCTTTGATAATTCTTGCCAAATCATCATAGGAAAGCGAACTTGAATGGCCGTATTCAGCCGCCCAGCATCCTGTGCATTTAAGGTTGCAGGCTGCGGTTGGGTCCATAAGAATTGCCCACGGAACATTGCAGCCGTATTTTTCAATGCTTTCCATTCTTATCTGATAAGAATTAATTGCAACATTCATAATCGGAGGAATCATTTTGCCTAAAACTTCCTCGTTTGTGTCGCAGATAATGCTTTTTGCAAAACGCATCCAGTTGTTATCGGGGTCGTCAAGAACCTTGTGGAGCCCCGCATAAGTTGACCTGTTAACCTTCTTAACATCTGCCGCTTCAAGGAGGCTGAGGATTTTGGGAGCGTTTTTGTTGAAATCTTTTCTGGCATATTTAACTGCTTTTTTTACCGCAAAACTCATTGCGGATTCTTTAATAGACATATAAATATCCTCTTTTCAAAATAATCATTAAAAGCAATATAATACTTAATTATTCAAAAGTCAATACAAAAATCAAAAACGAATCTGGAATTTCAAACGATAAGTTTTATCTGTCTTATTCATATATTTCGGATTGCATTTTGCGCCCCAGGAATCGTAACCGCCGATTCCCTGCTGTCTTGCAATGCAGCGAACAACGGTCTTGTTTATTTCAGGCAAATCTTTAGTGTGCCATGTGTTTTCTATTTCCTTGGGAAGCCAGTGGGAAACATTGAATTCCATAACGGGCTGAGCAACAACGCTGAAAACCTTCTTATCGCCGATAACGCTTGCGTATCTGACGCCTGTTCGGTTTGCACATTCCTGAGGTTTGAGATACGGGGTGAACATATCCGTAACAGTTGAGTTGTATAAGCCGATTTTTGCTGAGTTGCAGCGGTCGATATAGTTTTCTTCGGGTCCCTTTCCGAGATATGAAACATTTTCAAAATCTTTCGGAAGTTCAAATAAAAGTGAAACTTCGGGGATTTCGGGAAGCGATTCATCGGGCATAAACTGCATATCAATTTCCATACCCTTTGAAGTTATTGTGTATTCAACAATTGCGCTTGAAGTCGGCTGGGTGTTTATTGTTGCGCGTGAAGAAATAACAACTTTCTTTTCGCCGTCAAGAATTTTGAAACCTTCAATTCTCCAGGTTGTGTTGTTATAAATTCCCGGAGTGTCGCCCGCGTCACGCCAGCAGCCGAGTCTGCTTCCCGTTCTTGAGCCTCTGTCGTTATCGGTGAGCGCTCTCCAGAAGTTGAAGCGCATTGGCGCCTGAAGAAGTTCTTCGCCGCCGACTTTGATTGAAACAAGTTGATTTCTCTCCCTCTTTTCAAATCTCAGCGAAATATCGTCGCAGGAAACCCTGATGTTTCCGTAGGTTTCGGTAACAAGAAGGGGAGCGTCTTCTTCAAGTTCGTCATATGTGTTAACAAACTCGTTGATAACAAATTGCTCTTCGGCAACAATATGTCCTTCGCCGCAGAAAGAAGTTTCCTCTTTTTCCCTGAAAGCAAGATTAAGATAACATTCCGTTGGCGCAACTTTGCCGAGTTCAAGGTCTATCGTTGTTTTTTCAAGGGGTTCAAGGTCAACGCTTGTTGTTCCTTCCCTGAAAATGCCCTTATCGGAGCATTGGCACCAATAGAGTTCATATTTATTGAGGTTTGTGAAAAGGAATTTGTTTTTGATTTCGATAATTCCTTTTTCGGCGTCTATTGCTTTGAATTCAACATTCTGATAAAGTTTTTTGATTTCGGCAAGTTTCGGGGTTTCGCTTCTGTCGCCGAAAAGAAGTCCGTTTCCGCAGAAATGTCCGTCGTGCGGGTCTTCGCCGAAATCGCCGCCGTATGCAAGATATTCTTTGCCGTTTTCATCGGTTGTTAAAATGCTCTGGTCAACCCAGTCCCAGACAAAGCCGCCCTGCAGGCAGGGATATTTATCCCAAAGCGCCGTGTATTCATCAGTTGAACCGCAGGAATTGCCCATGGCGTGGGTGTATTCGCAGAGAATGAAGGGTCTTGAATCCCTTTTTGAAAGCGCGTATTCTTCGCATTGGTCGGGACGGTAGTACATCTTTGACTGAACATCCGAAATTTCCGTTTCATCGGGAGAACGGTGGCACTCAAAGTGAACGAAGCGGGATTTATCGTTTTCCTTGAGCCATTTATACATCTTCTTCGGCGTTTCGCCTCCGAGCGATTCGTTGCCCATTGACCAGCAAACAACGCTGGGATGGTTTTTATCCCTGTGATAAAGGGATTTAATTCTTTCAAGGCAAGCCTTTTCAAATTCGGGGCGTGAATCGGGGAGTTGAGGACAGCCGATTATTGTTGACCAATATGTTCCGTGGGTTTCCATATTGTTTTCATCAATAACATAAAGTCCGTATTCATCGCAGAGTTCATACCAGCGCGGAGCGTTTGGATAGTGGGAAGTTCTGACGGCATTGATATTGTTTCTCTTCATTATTTCAATATCCTTGCGCATAACTTCTTCGCTTATGTATCTGCCGTTTGAGCAATCAAATTCGTGGCGGTTTGTTCCTTTGAAAACAATTCGCTTTCCGTTGATTCTGATAATTCCGTCTTTAATCTCAACGGTTCTGAAACCTGTTTTTGAAGAAACATATTCAATCGGAGTTCCGTTGCTTTTAAGGGTTAAAACAACCGTGTATAAATTCGGGTCTTCAGCGCTCCAGGGCTTAACGCTTGTTACTATTGCTTTTAGTTTTGTTATATGGTCCTCGCTGACATACTGCGAATCAAGTGCAACAACGGTGCCGTCGCTGTCGATAACGCTCATATCAATGCTGAGGCTTTCATATGCGCCGTTTGTTTTAACGGTTAAATCAAGATAGCCATCGCGAAGCGTTGAATCGGGCTCTGCGTGGATTTCATAGTCGCGGATATATTCTTTTTCGGTTGTGTAGATATAAACATCGCGGAAAATACCGCCGAGGCGCCACATATCCTGGCACTCAAGCCAACTTCCCGTGCACCAGCGGTAAACTTCAACGCCGATAACATTTGAGCCGGGGGCAAGATATTTTGAAATATCAAATTCCGCTCTGTTGAAAGTTGATTCGCTGTAGCCGACTCTTTCTCCGTTTATATAAAGATAGAAAGCCGCTTCAACGCCTTCAAAGCAAATAACAACTCTTTTTGAAAGCGCCGATTCATTTATATGTATTCTTTTGAGATAACATCCGACAGGGTTATGGTTTGTCGGAGCGTTGGGCGGAAAGATATCTTCATTTGTTTCCCAGGGATAGCGAACATTGCAGTATTGCGCCTGGTCGTAGCCCTGCATCTGCCATGAGGAGGGAACGATAATGCTGTCCCAGTTGTGAGCGTCATAATGCGGCTGGGCAAAATCGCTCGGTCTGTAAGCGTAGTTCTTATAGAGTTTGAATTTCCATTTTCCGTTGAGGAGTTTGCAGCAGGAGGAAGCGTAGCGCTCGGCCTTTTTAGCCTGCTCAAAATTCTCATACGGCATAAGGGTTGCGTGCTGAGGAAGTCTGTTTACCTCAACGATTTCGGGGTTGCTCTGCCACTCGGTGTAGCCGTCAATAAAGTTTCTTTCCATAGCCTGGTTCTCCAAAAGGTTATTATGATGTTATATATAAAGCCCGAAAGCCCTATTATCTTCTGTGGTACTTTCCTTCGTGGAAGCCCTCCTGCTTTGCAACTGTTTTGAAAGACTTGAGCAAAATGGTTAAATCAAGTTTCAGACTCCAGTTGTCGCAGTAAATCTTATCGAATTTTGCTTTTTTCGGAATTGAAAGGTCGTCGCGTCCGTTGACCTGAGCCAAGCCCGTAAGCCCGGGACGGAAACGGTAAACGCCGTATTCAAGTCTGAGGCGGTGCATCCTTATTTCGCTTGAAATAAGCGGACGCGGACCGACGAAACTCATATCGCCTTTAAGAATGTTCCATAACTGCGGAAGTTCGTCAAGGCTTGTTTTTCTGAGAACTTTTCCGATTTTTGTTATATATTGCTCGGGGTTTTCAAGTTCGCCCGTTGCGCAGTTCGGAGTGAAGTTTTTCATTGTCTGAAATTTATAAATTCTGAAAGGCTGCCCCTTTCTTCCTCTTCTTTCGTGACTGAAGAAAATCTTGCAGTCGGGAGTGAAATAGATAATCGCCATTAT
>JAFYFO010000236.1 GCA_017543725.1 Eubacterium sp. | reverse complement strand
TTCTCCACTTGTAATCATAAATATAACAACGCATATAAAACTGATAACAATGCCCTTGACGAGATTAAGACCCAAATCAAAGCCTATCTTGAAGTTCATAAAGGTCAGCGCCATAAAACCGAAAGCGGTTGTTGCCGCCGAGGCAATAATGGATTTAAACGAAACCCTCATTGCCTTAACCATTGCCGCCTCATCGGATTCCTCGCGTGGACGGTAGTATTCAAATCGGTGCAAAAGGAAGATTGCATAGTCAAGGCTGACTGCCATTTGCAAAATCGGGCTTATGGCAAAAGTCAGATATGAAATATCATCAAATATGATGTTTGAGCCCATATTTATCAAAACGGAAATTCCGATTGCCGCAAGATATAAAATCGGTTCAAGCCAGTGATTTGTTGAGATTATCAGGATAATAATCAGCATCGGAACGAGAATCGCCATTGATTTGAGGGATTCGGTTTCGCTCATACTCTGGCTTTGAGCAGTATCAACTCCGTCGCCCGAAAGGCAGTTATTTTCGCCGATAATATTTCGTATTTCCTCAACAACTTCGGCTTCGCGCCCTGCCTCAATGGCAATCTGAATCAGCGCCGTATTATCTTTATAGTAGCCCGAAACAATGTCTTTATCAAGCACTTCAAGCGGCTGTTTAACATCAACAACATCATCAAGCCACATAACAAGTTTGACTCCGTCAACCGCCTCGATTTTATGCTTGTATTCAAGCGCCTGAGAAATGGAAGCGTTTTTAATCATCGCTTTTGCATTAGGAACCGTTTGAACAAATTCCTGCTCCATTTCGCTGAGAGCCCTTGTTGATTGCGCCGTGTCGGGCAGATAATCAACCATATTATAATTTATGCTTACAAAAGGTATGCACGCAGCGCATAAAACAGTTGCAACGATGAATACCGCAGCAACCAGTTTTCTTCTTTTAAGCAGTTTGTTTAACACCTTGTCCACACTTATCTCCTGTCAATCGGGTGCGGATGTCCCGCCCTCAATTTTCCATTTTCCATTCTCAATTTTCAATTTAAAACGAAATTTTGTCTATCGCCATAGTTGCATAAGCATTAAGGCTCTCATCTGCAACGGTGCCTTTTAAAAATTCAAAATATCCCTGTGAAGCAATCATTGCGGCGTTATCTCCGCAGTATTTAAGTTCGGGAACATAAAGGGATATCCCTTTTTCATCGCAGAGTTTCTGCGTTTGACTTCTCAGTTTTGAATTAGCGGAAACGCCGCCTGCAACAACAATTTTCTTTGCGCCGAGATTATCGGCGGCAAGGGAAAGTTTTTCAAGCAGGCAATCAACAACCGCTTTTTGAAACGAAGCGGCTAAATCAGCCGTGTTTATTTCTTCATTTTTCTGTTTTGCGTTATGTATTGCATTTATAACAGCGGTTTTAAGTCCGCTGAAGGAATAATCGTAAACCGAGGAACTGACTTTCGGATGAGGAAATTGAAACGCGTTTTCGTTTCCCTGTTTTGATATTTTATCAATGCTGATTCCTCCGGGATACGCAAGTCCCATTGCCCGTCCCGCTTTATCAAGCGCTTCGCCTGCGGCGTCGTCACGGGTTTTGCCGATAACTTCAATTTTTGTGTAGTCCTCAACGGAAACGATATGCGAATGTCCGCCGCTGACAACAAGGCAGAGGAACTCAGGCTCAAGATTGCTTTCAAGATAATTTGAAG
>JAFYFO010000235.1 GCA_017543725.1 Eubacterium sp. | reverse complement strand
TTTGGCGACTCTTTTGAGGTTGATATTCCCGATGAAACCAAAGAAGTTCTTGCAATTTCCGTTGTTCTTGCAATAGACTTTGCGCTTGACAGAGGCGATAACACCTGATAATTTATTTCTGCATAGCAAACACCGAAGCGTAAAACTTCGGTGTTTTTATTAAGATGGAGATTGATATGAGTTACAGTATAAATGAAATTTCGCCAAACGGCGCCAAAATAAAATATATGCATTTCGGAGAAGGCGATAAAAACCTTGTTATAATTCCCGGACTTAGTTTAACGGGCGTTTTGCCTTTTGCGGCGGCTGTTGAAAAGCAGTATGAAATATTTTCAAAGGATTTTTCCGTTTATCTTTTTGATTACAGGGAAAATCCTCAGCAGGGAATCGGAGTTTTCGATATGATGCAGGATGTTGCCAAGGCTATGAAAAAACTGGGTCTGTATGATTCCTGCATTTTCGGGGCGTCCCTCGGCGGAATGCAGACTGCTCTGCTTGCCGCCAATTATCCCGAACTTGCGAAAAAAATCGTTCTCGGCTCAACGGTTTGCTGCCTGAACAGTGAAAACTCCTCCGTGCTTGAAAACTGGATATCCCTTGCGGAGCAGGGAAAAACGGAAGAACTCTGCCTCTCTTTCGGAGAAAAGGTTTATCCGAAAAACTATTTTGAGCAGAACAGGGAGGCTTTTTCGGCAATGGCAAAAACCGCCTCAAAGCAGGATATAAGCCGATTTGAAGCCCTTGCAAAAGGTGCAGGAAACTTTGATGCAACTGATGATTTGAAAAGAATTAAATGCCCTGTTTTGATTATCGGTGACAGCAGTGATGAGGTTTTCGGCAGTGATTCTTCGCCCGAAATTAAAGAAAAATTCAGCGAAAACGCTTCCTGCGAACTTTTTATGTATGACGGTTTCGGCCACGCCGTTTATGATATGGCTCTCGATTATGCACAAAAACTATATGATTTTTTTATTTAAAATAACAGATTTACAAAAATTTCTAAATATTATATAATTATTATAGTTCTACCTAAGTTTTAAAATAAAGACTTATAGCACTCTTAGTGTTTTTATTTTTCTGAGAGATATGTTATGAAAAGGGTATTGAACAGAAAAAGTTTTGTCAGAGCGATATCCCTGCTTTTTGCGCTGATTGTTTTCATCAGTGCTCCTTTTGGCGTTTAGGCTAAAAAGAATCCTCAAAAAACGGTTCGCGTCGGGCGGAATAGTTATTGCCTGCGGATATTCGAAGTTCGACGGTGACGATTTTGTTGCTTCGGTTTTCGAAAGAGCGGATAATATGATGTATGAAAACAAAAACGCCTTGAAAACTTTGAATGAAAAATAATTATCAGGAGAAAATTATGAAAAAATTATTATGTCTGGCATTATCCCTTCTGCTTTTGCTTCAAACAGGCGCTCTGAGCGCTCTTGCGGCAGAGGAAAAAACTCCGATTCTGAGTTACGGTTTTGAAAACAGCGCCTCCTCGCCGAGCCTTTTCGGCAACGCTTCTCTTATTTATGATGAAGATAAAGAGGGTAAAGTTCTTTCCCTCGACGGAAGCGACGGCACCTATGCTCAACTTCCGACGGGCGCTCTCGACGGAAAAGATAAAATGACGGTTGAATTTGATTTTCTTCCTAAAGAAAACACTGCGTGGGGCTATTTCGCGTTTTGTCTGGGTCTGGACAATCAAAAATATTCCTATTTCAGAATCAAGGATAACGTTGCAAGATTCTGCATAACCCAGAACACCTATTCAAGCGAAGCGGCAACGGAATACACAAAACCGTGCTACAACACCTGGATGCATATTGCTCTTGTTTTTGATGACTACAAGTTGAAACTCTATATCAACGGCGAAAAGGTTGGCGAAAACAGCAATACGGGAGTTAAGGTTTCCGATTTGGGCTCAAATCTTATTTCCTATATCGGAAAATCCTTCTATGACGGTGACGCTTATTATAATGCCTGCTATGATAATTTCGAGGTTTACGACAGCGTTTTGAGCGACTCTGAGATTAATGAGGCTTATCATGCAAATATTCCCGATATGCCCGTTATGAGATATAATTTTGAAGACGGTTCAATAAAACCCGCGCTTTCGGGCAACGCCGCAACTGTTTATAACGACCGTAAGGGCGGCAAAGTTCTCTCGCTTGACGGAACAAACAACACCTTTGCGGAAATCCCGCAGGGATTTTTCGATAACCGCGATGTTATGACGATTCAGTTTGATATTCTTCCTCACCAGATTTGGGGCAATTATTTCACATATTGTTTCGGTGCTGATAACACAAAATATTCTTATTTCCGAATCAGGGATGACGGCGGTATCAGAAACTGCGTTTCGGTTAATTCATGGCAGAATGAAAAAGATGTCAGAACCGATAACGGCATAACCTATAATGAGTGGATGCATATCGCGCTTGTTTATAACAACACAAGTCTGAAACTCTATGTCAACGGCGAAATGGTCAGCGAAAACAGCAACACGGGAATTAAGGTTTCCGATTTGGGAACAAACCTTAAATCCTATTTCGGAAAGTCGCTTTATGACGGCGACGGCTGGTATAACGGCTTATATGATAACTTTGAGGTTTACGACAGAGTTTTGAGCGATGAAGAAATTGAGGAAACATATATTAAAAATGTTTTCTCCGCACCCGATTTGAGATATACTTTTGAAGACGGAACAAATCTTCCCGCTATGAGCGGAAATGCCGCTGCTGTTTGGGACGATGAGAAAAACAGCAAGGTTCTTTCCCTCGACGGAACAACAAACACATTCGCTTCAATTCCTCAGGGATATTTCGACGGCAAGGATAAGATGACTGTTTTGTTTGATGTTAAGGCGATAAACAACAGCGGAAACTATTTCACCTTTGCCATAGGTCAGAATAATCAGAAATATGATTTCTTCAGAATACGCGGTTCGGAAATCAGAAACGCGATAACCGTTGAATCCTACGGTAATGAGCACGAAGTTAAAACCGTTGCCGATTTCACGGACAGTTGGATGTGCGTTGCGCTGACATTTGATGATGAAAAATGCTCAATGTATGTTAACGGAACGCTTGCCGCAACAAATAATAATATGCTGAAGATTTCCGAACTCGGAGATAACCTGCTTGCTTATTTCGGAAAATCTTTCTATGACGGCGACGGATATTTTCACGGCAAATTTGATAATTTCGAGGTATATAACAGGGTGCTTTCAGGTGACGAAATAAAGAATAAGGCTAAAAACAATCTTCCGCTTCTCATAAGCGTTAATTCAGGCGTTATTGTTGCAAGCCTCGACGGCGTTTCGGGAACGGATAACCATACTGCAGTCAGCACTTCAATCAACAGGCAAAACGGCGAGATAACATCAATTGTTCAGCGCCGTCAGAATATTAAATCCTGCCCCGTTAAGTTCAGTTTCCTCAATGACGACTGCAAACTTTATATCGACGGCGAGGAATCTCCTGCGCGGGCAACGGTTGATTTAACTGCCGACAGGGAAGTCAGAGTTGAATGTGCAGGCGAAACGGAAACATACACTCTCAAGGCTGCTCAGATAGCAAACAACCCTGTTTTGCCCGGTTTGTATGCCGACCCCGATATAGATATTCTCGACGGAAAATACTGGATTTATCCAACAACGGACGGCGTTCCGGGATGGGGCGGAACTCAATTCCACGCTTTCTCATCACCCGATATGCTTCATTGGACGGACGAGGGCGTTATTCTTGATAATCAGAATAAAAACCCCGGCTTGAATGATAAAGGAATTCAGATTGCTTCTTCAAAGTGGTCAAACGGCAATGCATGGGCTCCCACGATTGAGGAAAAGGACGGAAAGTATTATTTCTACTACTGCGGAAGAATTCTCAGCCAGTATGAAGCGCAGTACGGAGAGGGAATGGCAATCGGCGTTGCATACGCTTCTTCACCCGAAGGTCCGTATACCGCAAGTGATGAACCGATTCTCTATCCCTCAATGATGAGCGCTGCGATAAGCGATTTCTGGGGTCAGGTTATCGACCCTGCAATCTATACCGAAAACGGAACCTCCTATATCCTTTTCGGAAACGGAAGAGCGTTTATTGCCGAACTCAATGCGGATATGACAACCGTTAAGCAAAACACAATCAGAGAGATAAATAATCTTGAAGGTTTCAGGGAAAGCGTTGCAGTCTTCAAGAGAAACGGAACATACTATTGGCACTGGTCCTGCGACGATACGGGAAGTGAAAACTATCATATAAGATACGCAACTTCAACAAGCCTGACTGGCGAGGTAACAAACCGCGGAGTTCTTCTTGAAAAAGACCCTGCAAACGGAATTCTCGCAACGGGACATCAAAGCGTTATCTATATTCCCGAAACTGATAAAGCGTTTATTGCTTACCACAGATTCTATACTCCGCTTTCAATCGGCGGAAATGTCGGTCACCACAGGGAAACCTGCATTGATGAAATAACCTTCAACGGCAATTTGTTAAACAAGGTAACGCCGACTATGCAGGGCGTCGGAAAGAGGGATATAAACGGCAACAGCGTTCCCGATGAGCCTCTTGACGGATATAATTTAACCCTTGATGATAAAATCAATGTTAATTTCTTCATAGACACCGAGTATTATGAATCGGAAGGCGGAAAGATAGTTTGCTCATATCTTGAAACAACTCAGGATAAGAAAGCAGAAAGAACAGAAACCGAAGTTGATATAAGCGACCTTGAACAGCAGAGCAACGGAACAAGAAAGTTAACTCTTGACGCCGCTCCTGCGCAGATTGCCGAAAAATATGTTCTCAGCATATATAACAGCAATAATGAATTGACGGCGGTTCTTGAAACTTCAATTGAAGAATACTGCAAATCAATTCTTGAAAGCAATGAACTCTCCGAGTTCCACGATATTGCAAAATCACTTCTCAACTACGGCGCGCTTGCAGATGAATATTTCGGCTATGCTCAGATTTCTAAGGAGGAAACGGGAATTGATTATTCCGTTGAGCATACTGCTGATTATAAAGACGCTGTTGACGCAGAGAGTTTCAAATCCCGGGCAAAGGCTCATTTCACAGCCGGTGTTGACGCTTCGGGCGCAGATGTTTCCGTAACCGGAGTTTCCTATGTTGCGCTTCTCGACCCCGAACTTCGCTTCTATGTTTCTCAGGAAAATGAAGTCTGGTGCTATTATACAGACCTTGATATTGACGCAGGTTTAACGGCAGAGTGGATAAAAACCGAAAACGGAAGCTGCGTTCGTGTAACAGGTCTTAAAGCAAGCGATTTTGCAAAAACATTCACTTTGAAAATCGGAACAGCCGAGTTAACCTATAACGGCTATGCTTATCTCTATACTGTTCTGAGAGATGAAAGCACAGCGCAGGAAAGCCTGAAAAACCTTGCAAAAGGCGTTTACAGATATGCTTCGGCTTGCGAAGAGAAGTTTAATCAGTAAGGAGAAGAAATAAACAGGCAGTTCGTACCGAATTCAAGCCGTCAGGTTTGAGGAACGGCTCCGCTTATCGAATTATAAGAAATAAAAATCAGGTTGTCCGTAAAGACAACCTGATTTTTATTTATCTTATCTTACTGAACGCCGATTTCTTTTTCAAATTCCTGAACGGGAATCGGTTTGCAGAAATAATATCCCTGCATATTATTCGCGCCCTTGCTGTGAAGAAACTGCGCCTGCTGTTTGGTTTCAACGCCTTCGGCTATTAAATCAAGACCGAGTTTTTCAACCATCTGAATCATACAGCAGACGATTATTTCGCTCTTTTCGGGGTCGCCCGATTTGGTAAGGAAATTAAGGTCGAGTTTTATTCCGCTGACAGGAACTTCCTTTAGCATATGCAAGGAGGAATAACCGCTTCCGAAATCATCCATCTCAACCCTGAAACCGTATGATTTGAGTTTTTCGGTTGTTTTAATAAGAATTTCGGGGCTTTTAACATATGCGCTTTCGGTTATCTCAATTCGCAGTTGCTCGGGCGGTATATTATACTTTTTGATGAGTTGAGCAAATTTCTCGGGAATACTTCTTTCTTCTTTAATATCGCCCCTTGAAAGATTGACAGAAACGGAAATATTTTTTTCAAGTTTATTCCATTTGTTTAAATCACTGCAAACTTTGTTCCAGACATATTTATCAAGGTTGTAAATAAGTCCTGTTTTTTCAAGAATGGGAATGAATTCGGATGGCTGGAGCGCGCCGAGTTCGCTGTGGTTCCAGCGGCAAAGCGCTTCTGCGCCGATTATTTCATTGTTTTCATAATTTATTTGGGGCTGATAGTAAATCTCGATATCTCCCGAATTGATTGCGCTTTGCAGGGAACCTGCGATAAGTGCCGCGCGCTTTCCTTTTTCCCATTGTTCGGGGTTATAAAAAGCAAAGGAATGTTCTCTGCTCTGCCTGATTCTTTTTTCGGCAACACGAGCCAAATCAAGCATATGGTCGATATCTGGATTAATATAGTCCGACGGCATAAGAACATATATTCCGCTGCAAATCTGAACTTTGATATCATTGCCTCGGCTGACAAAATAGTTTTCAACCGGTATTAAAACATTATCTTCATCGTCCTTCATTTTTTCATCGCCTGAAATATGGCGAAGAACAGCAAATCTGTCGGCGGTTATTCTTCCGATTGCTTCGTTTTCCGAAAGATTTTCAAGGGATTTTTTTGCCCAGAATTTAAGAACTTCATCGCCTGCTTCTCTGCCGAGGCTGTCGTTAACAAACTTAAAGTCCCTGATATTATTATAGGAAAGGAAATAGGACTTGTCAGGGTTTCTTTTGATAATCTCGGCGGCTTTTTTCTTGAAGCCTTCGGCGCTGAGCAATCCTGTCAGCGGGTCGTAATCAACAAGGGCTTCAATTTTTTTCTCATTATCCCTTTTGATTTTGTTCATTCGCTGAATGGTCAGCACTGCGAGCAGTATAACAAGGGTTATAATGAGTGCGATAACAATTCCATAAGAATATAAATAATCAAGCAAATCATATTTATAGAGTTTTCTTGAAGTATAATCAAGTGTAACCGCCTGATGCTGAGTAACGCTTATTTCGTTTATTCCGATATTCAGGCGTTCAATGAGCGCTCTTCCTTCGGGAGTGTCGAGCGTTCCTGCGCGGAAATCCATTGAAAACATTGCCGAGGGCTGAACAACCAAATCGGAATAGGAGGGCTTTTGCAAAACATAACTCCAGACATATGAGTTATTCAGAAGCGCGTCAACCTCGTTTGCGCGAAGCGCCTTAACACATTCGCTCATATTCTCAAACATAACGACTACAACACCGGGAAAGCGGGTTCTGACAGTTTCAGCAACTCCGCTATGGGATTTGAGCATACCAACCCTGAGATTTGATAGGGGAGGAAGTTCGCGTTCACCAACGGTAACAAGGGTGAACGGAGTTTGAATAAGGTTTTCGCTGACAATGCTGTTTTTGCCTTTTGTGCTGCTTACGGCGCTTCCGAAGGGCATAAGAATATCATATTCATCATTGTCGAGCGCCTCTTTGAGAGAGCCTTCCTTAATGGGTACGAAAGAAACTTCAAATCCTGCGTTTTCCGCGGCAATCATCATCAAATCAACGCCGATTCCCGTTATTTCCTTTGATTTATCATCGGTGTAGAAAACAGGGCATCGGTCGGACGGAACGCCGACGGTTAAAACATTTTCATCTTGCGCAAACGCAAAGGCGCTGCAGGAAAAAACTGTTAAAACGCAGATGAAAACTGCAATAAAATGCTTAACGGCATTATTAATTCTCACAGTTCAGAGCCTCCTTTTAGGCAGAGTGAAACGAATCCGAACACGGTTTAAAATGGCTGATTCAAAGATTAAATAAGGTTTACCTTATAACTAAATCAATCCAAAAAAGTTATTTGACAATATTTATAGTAAATATTATACTATAAATCACAACCGATAATCAATTGTAATTAATATTTTTTAGAAAATAAATTTTTAAAAATTACACTTACAAATATTTGTAAATAAAATATAATGTTAAGGAAATAATCTCAGTTCAAAAAAACGAGGTTGAAAAAATGATAAAGGATAACAGAAAAAAAGCGGCTGTTATTTATGCCGTAACGCTTGTTATTATTGCGATTCTTTTCGCGGTTTCGGTTATAAACACCAAAGTTTATAATTCAAAGGTCCGCACCGAAACAATTAAAAACGAGCAACTTTTCACAGAAGAATCTTCAAAAAAAGAAGGCGTTTGCGTTAATGCAGTGCCGAGAAGCAGCACATGGGGCAAGATTTTTGATTTCAAAAACGAAGGTCTGACGGAAAATAACTATCAGGCGTACACCTATGATTTTTCTGTTTCAAACAACACTAAAGATGAAGTTTCGAAATTCACCTTTAAACTAACATTCAATCAGGAGGTTTATCTTGCCTCCGCGTGGAACGGCTCGCTTGAAATCCATCAGAAAATCAAGGGCGGCGAAATCGTTGAAACAGTTCCCGATTTGCGTGAATTCAAAGCGGAGGCTTATGAACTCAACACCTTTGCAGTTGACGGCGAATCGTTTATAACAATGAAAAGCGGCGATTATCTGATATACACTCCGAGTTCGCAAATGAACGCTATGGAAATTCCGATTGAGCCCCGTGAAGGAACAACTCCGGGCTTCATTATGTATGTTCCGATGGAAGAAAAAGTTGAAAAGGCAACCCTTGAAATAGACTACACTTTCCATAGGCTCATAACGGCAAGCGTTCTTTTCTGGGTTGCGGCAGGATGTCTGCTTATCTGGCTCATTGCGCTGATAATTTTTGTTATAACTTCAATTCAGATAAGGAAGTACAGCGAGCGCCATAAGAGGGATAACATCATCATAAACGAATCAATTGAAACTTTCACAGGTTTCATTGACGCCAAGGACCCATACACAAACGGCCATTCAAAGCGAGTTGCGATTTATACAAAGCAAATTGCGAAAGAAATGGGATATGAGGGCGAAGAACTTGACAGAATCTATTATGTTGCCCTGCTTCACGACTGCGGAAAAATCGGCGTTCCCGATAGTATTCTCGGCAAACCCGGAAAACTGTCGGATGAAGAATTTGAAATCATCAAGTCCCACACGGTTCGCGGAGGCGAAATTCTCAGCAGTTTCAAGAGCCTTGAAAATGTTGGCGAAGGCGCGCTTTACCACCACGAGAGATACGATGGAAAAGGCTATCCCGAAGGCAAATCGGGAGAGGATATTCCGCTTATTGCAAGAATGATTTGCGTTGCCGATTCATACGACGCAATGAACACCAACAGGGTGTACAGGGATAAACTTTCAAAAGAAAAGATTATCAGCGAAATCGAAACGAATAAGGGCAAGCAGTTTGACCCCGAAATCGCCGATATTATGCTTAAATTAATAAAAGAAGACAGAATATAAAAGCCAAAAACAGCAAAAATCCAAGCGGATTTTGCTGTTTTTTACGTCCCGAAAACACTCTATGATACAAATAATCAGCGGCTTGTTCACGCTAAATAATCAATTCTTACAATAAAATTACATTTATATTTGCGCACTTGACAAAGTGTATTATTTATTATATAATAAAGAAAACAATTTTACGTGTTTGAGGCGCTTTGCCTGAAACACAGAAAGGAAATGGTTATATGAAGTTATCAAAGAAGATTCTCGCTGCAGTTCTTGCTGTGTTAATGGCAGTTTCAATGATGCCTTTAACCGCGCTTGCAGACGACACAATCGACACATCAAAACTTGCAACACCTAAATTTGACGCAGCGGCGTATCACTATGATGACACAGCAACAGGCGGCTATTCAAATGTTGTTTATTCAACAAAGGGCGAAAGCGGAATGTTCATTATGAGCGATGATACTGAAATTGGTGCAACTTATATCAAGTTATTTATGCCCAAAACAATCGTTCTTGTTTATGACGGACAGAATGAAGTTTCTTCACCGATAGTTGCAGAGACAAAGAAGCATGGCAAGACTGCAGTCGGTAGTCAGAAAATTGACTATATTGCAAGCCAGAATGCAACAGTTTATTTTGACAGACTGTGGAACGGTTATCATGATTCCGAATGGACAAAATGGCCGACCGCTACTTCAAATCATTTCGGTTACCTCAATACCGACGGCAGAAACAATGAATTTGACGCAACTAATAACACCTCCCGTTTCTGGAGCAACAAATTAGTTTATCACATCTCAGGCAACGGAAACACCTCAACATATTATGACACATACAGCAATTTTGTTTTTGATGCAGGTGCTTACTATTCCAACTGGGGCGATAAATTCGGCACGGGCACTATTTCCACCACTTCAACAAACTATGTAATCAACTACAAGCCGATTTACGATATCCTCAGCAATGCAAGAGATATCGCAGCAGAGATTAATGCAAACGGCTGGAAGTACACAACTGATTCTCTCAATCAGGCAATTTCAGCACTTAATGCAGTTGGTAACTGTAACCCTAAGAATTACAACTTCGCTTCCGATGCTGCAGGCACAGTTTCACAGTGTGCAACAGACATCAAGGATGCAAAAGCAGCATATGATGCAATCAATCTTGTAAAGAAGACTTTCACAGTTGACTTTAAAACAACTGACGGTGCAACAACAATTGATTCAAGAAACATCTCAGCAGGCGACGCACTCGGCGCACTTCCTGCAAACTCATCGGTTGCTCCGACAGACTCAAATCATCACAATGTGTACACTTGGGACAGCAACATAACCGCACAAACAGTTGTTCAGGAAAACAAAACATATAACGAAATTGCAACTGAAACAAACTGTTCGTTCACAGCAGGCGCGCACACAGCGGCAACAGACGCTGAAAACGGCTACACAACATATAACTGCACTTGCGGAAATTCATATAAATCATATGACGCTCAGAATTTTGACGCATATGACGATGCAGTTTCCGAATCCGATTCAATAAAACTTGACGAAGCGTACACAGCAGAATCAAGAGCGGATTATGCAACAGCAGTTGAAGCGGAAAAGATTGATAAAACGGATAAATCTCTTTCACCAACAGCAATAGCAAATGCAACAGCGGCAATCATTGCGGCACAGAGCGTTCTTGTTGCAGTTCCCGAAGCAGATAACAGTTATAGCCTCACTCTTGATGAGGATATTGATGTTAATTTCATTCTTGATACTAATTATTATGAAGAGCGCAATGCGGCAAAAGTAACTTATTCATATATAACAACAATTGATGATAAGAGCGCTGCAAGAACAGTAGAAGAGAAATCTTTCAGCGATGTTGAAACCGCACAGGGAACAATAACAATGAATGCGGCTCCCGCTCAGATTGCAGAGAAATATATCATAACGATTAAAGACGGCAGTGATAATGTTATCGAAACAATCGAGGCTTCAATTCAGGATTATTGCAAGGCGATTATCGAAGCAACGCCCAGCGAGAAAATCACTCAGAAAGATAAGGATGTTGCTCAGGCACTTCTTAACTACGGCGCGCTTGCGGATGAGTATTTCGGCTATGCTGAAGTTTCAGAGGCTGTAACAGGCGAAGCGTATGCAGTTGAACATTCGGAGGATTATAAAGCAGAAGTTAACGCTGATAGTTTCAAATCCCAGGCAAAGGCTCGTTTCACAGCCGGTGTTGACGCTTCGGGCAAAAATATTTCAGTAACCGGAATTTCCTATGTTGCTCTTCTTGAACCCGAACTTCGCTTCTATGTAAGCCAGGAAAATGAAGTTTGGTGCTACTATACCGACCTTGATATTGTAGGCGAAGGCTTAACAGCAGAGTGGATTAAAACCGAAAACGGAAACTGCGTTCGTGTAACAGGACTTAAATCAAGCGATTTTGCAAAAACATTCACTTTGAAAATCGGAACAGCAGAATTAACATATAACGGCTATGCTTATCTCTATACTGTTCTGAGAAGTCAAAGCACTGCGGCACAAGACCTTAAAGACCTTTCAAAGGGTGTTTACAGATACGCAGAAGCATGCGAAGCAAAATTTGCAGAGTAATGGAGGGCTCAGGAATGAACAAAAACTATAACAAACCCGAATTCAAAGTTGTTAAAATGAAAAATGAGGATATCT
>JAFYFO010000234.1 GCA_017543725.1 Eubacterium sp. | reverse complement strand
GAATTACAAAAAGCAATGTGTTATAATGTGTTTCGTTAGGAGAGATAGAGATATGAACAAACTCGAATTCAATGAAGCAGAGTGGGAAATAACCCGTTTTCTCAATGTTCCAATCTCAACCGGTATTCTCAGCAATAAAACCGAGGAAGACCTCGGCGACTACGATGAATACGATTTGGGAGACGACGGAAACTATTAATCCACACAACCCATAAAATAAATCAGCAGAGAGAATTTCTATTCTCTCTGCTTTGTTGCGTCTTTTTATGCCCGACAAAATAGTTTTGTCGGGCATATATTTATTTATACTATATAAATTTGTTTTGTTTTTTCTTCTTCGGCAGGTTTCGGGATTCTGAAACCGAGATTATAGACATCCGTAAATTTTGATTCCTGTTCAAATAGTTTCAATATTTCTCCGCCTTTATCTTTTGCGTCGCCGTATTTTGTTATAATCGGCAGTGAGGCGCTTTTTTTCATTTGGCTAAGCATATTTCTGCCCTTTTCATTAAACGCCAGAATACGCAGATACTGAGGATTTTTCGGCATATCCTTTGTTATTCCGAGAAACGCTCTGAGAATAATTCGTTTAATTCTGGACATTGTGTAGCGCTTGGTTTTGATTAAGAAATAGAGTTCATCAAGGCTTTTTGCGGTTTTTGCGGCGCTGATTATCCTGTTTTCAAGCCCTTCCGAAACATCGTCGATATTAAGGAAATCTTCTTTTTTCATTGTTCTCAGTTTATAAAGAACGGCTGCGCTGCAGTTTTCCATTGAGGAAATCTCATCGGGGGAGAGGCGCTTTCTTATTTCGCTTGAGGAATATTCAAAGTCGTCGCTTCCGTGACCCTTTCCGATTCTTTTAACGGTTATGCAATCAAGCGAGGTCTGATTGATATATTCAATCGCAAGAAGATTGTTTGCGCCTTCAAGAATCGGGGAATCAACGGCGTTTTGCATTGCTTTGGGATAGGAAACTCCCTTTTTCAGTTCTTCTTTAATCAGGGAGTCTTTTTCTTTTATTTCGTTTGCCGCCTTTTTCAGTTCTTCAATGCTGCCGCTCTCGGAGCCGAAAACAAGCGCGGTGCATATTCCCGCCTTTTCAAGAATATCAACTCCTGCTTTTGCAAAACCCTGAGCGGAAAGAGTTGAGCAAAGGGTCGGAATTTCAATAACCAAATCCGAACCTGCTTCAATTGCCGCTTTTGCACGCTCGAATTTATCGAAAACCGCAAATTCTCCGCGCTGAACGAAATTGCCGCTCATAGCGCAAATCAAGCCGTCGTTTTCGCCTTTTACGCTTTTTATAAGGTGTTTATGTCCGCTGTGAAGGGGGTTAAACTCACAAATTAATCCAAAATTCATAAATATATCAATTTCCTCTTGACTTTTTAATTATATGTATATTATTATATATATAATTAAAATTAATTTCAAGTATTATTAATACCGGAGGAAATGTTTTGAAAGTTTTAGTTATCAACTGCGGAAGTTCATCGCTTAAATATCAACTTATGGATATGAATGATGAATCCGTTTTGTGCAAAGGCGCAATTGAAAGAATCGGTCTTGAAATCAAGGGCGGTGAAGAAAATGTTATCGTTAAAAAAGGCGATGATAAATTCACCTATGATAAAGAACTCTTAACTCATACAGACGCTTTCAACGAAGTTAAGTATATCTTATCCGAAAGCGAATACAGAGTTATTGATTCCTTTGATGAGATAGACGCAATCGGCCACAGAGTTGTTCAGGGCGGCGATAAATATACCGAATCCGTTCTTGCAACAAAAGAAGTTGTTGAAACCGTTAAAGAACTCTCACCGCTTGCACCCCTTCATAACCCCGCAAATATTCAGGGCTACGAAGCGTGCGTTAATGTTGTCGGCGATAAAGTTCCCCAGGTTTTCGTTTTCGACACCGCTTTTCATTCAACAATGCCGCCAAAGGCATATATGTATGCAGTTCCTTATGAATATTATAAAAAGTACGGCGTTCGCCGCTACGGCTTCCACGGCACTTCTCATAAATTCGTTTCAAAGAGAGTTGCAGACAGAATCGGAAAAGATATCAGTGAACTTAAAATCAT
>JAFYFO010000233.1 GCA_017543725.1 Eubacterium sp. | reverse complement strand
AACGCGCAACGCAAAACGCAAAACGCGCAACGCGAAACTAAATTAAGGTTTATCACATTAAAAACTATTCAAATATTCAATTCTGTCTTGAAATTGTGTTTCACAAATCATACAAAATGTTTGTTTTATAATAGTTGTATTGATATTAATTTGTTGATATATTAATATATAATTGCTAAACATCATTCAATTTTTTTGAAAAAACCAACAAAGGCAGTTTATCTGCGTTTGTTGGTGGTGTAAATTTAAGATTTATATTTTTGTGTTTTATAATATTCTTTTGAATGTTGTTTGGCAGTTGATAACTAATAACTTAGTTTATCGGCTGCTATTTTTTATTAATCAATTAAATGCTTAAACTATTGAGGAGGAATTTTTATGAAAAAACTTAGCAAAAGATTCTTATCTTTAATGCTGGCAATGATAATGGCAATGCCGGTTGTTCTTGCTATGCCAAGCACAGCAAGCGCGGATGCGCCTGTGGAATATGATTCTCATCTTAGGGCGCAGTATCTGACAAACAGTTCAAATGTTCTGGCAGACGCGTCAGGTAGAGGATATAATCTTGAGACGAGAAGAGGTTCGGGATCGGGCAATACCGGCGATTTTACTTGGGAAAATGGCGCTTATAAATTTGCCGGAGGAAGCAATAAGCCATTCTTGAGAACTTCTCTTTCCGGAATTCTTTCAAACGTTGATTTTGAAGAAGGATTTACTATTGTTTTTTCCGGTAAGAGAGCAAACACAGATTGGGAGAGATATTTTGAAATATCAACAGGAAAACTTGAAAACGGTATTGCAACAGGTAAAATGTTTGAGACAGGCGGTCCTGCTAATACCATATTCTTTAGCGGAAAAGTTGAAAATGGCAGTAATGGACATTCAAAGGTTAAGTATGACGGAGTTGAATCCGGAAATATCAATCTCGGTGATGACGGCAATTGGCATACCTGGGCAATAAGAATCAAAAAAGGCAACGAAACTGTCTATAGAGACGGCGTTTATGTTGGTGAACTCAATGATAATTCCAGACTGTGCGACGCATGGTTTACATCAATAAAAACAGGTTGGCTCTGCCTTGGTGCTTCATCATGGACAGATCCTGCATTTCAAGGAAGAATGAAGGATTTCAGAATCTATGATATCGGATTTTCAGATGATGAAATGCAGGCTGCTTCGGTTGATAATATTTTTCATTACACATTTGATTACGGAACAGATTATAAAGAGGAAAAAACCGATTCCGCTTTCTCTATCGGACAGCAGTTTCAGGGACAAACAAATCAGCAATTTGCTGACCATGTCTGGATGAAAGATGCTTGGATGTATGCCAATGTTCCGACTGCAATGAGCCAGACAAGGAACAATAAGCATTGGAGAATGGATTTAACTTTTTCAATGACAAACAGCGGACTTGGTGCAAACAGACTTGAACATGTTTTGGGAATAACAGATGAAAGCAATGTCAGTGATTCATATAATGGCGGAAAATCCTTTGGAATGAGCACGGACGGAAGAGTTTATCTCAACACAACTCATTTCTCTCAGCCAATTGGCGACACCGGCGTTAATTTAAAAGATTATTTCTTCGGCGCAGGAAACGAAAATAATAAAAAGCCGATGAAACTTTCATATCTCTATGACCATGGAATTATCAGCGTTTTAATCAATGATGAAGAAAGATTTTCCTATGATGTCGGCGACACCAAAAGCACCTTTGAAAATATCAAAGCAGTTCATATCGGCGGCAGAAACAGCGCAGGAAACTATATGGATTTATTTGACCTTGCGGCATATCATATCGGTGACGCTGATACCTATCCCGACAATCATCTTGTTGCTCACTACTTTGCAGATAATGATAAAGGCGATTTAACAACCGATTTCAGCGGTCACAATAATACTCTTGAAAAAATCGGAAGAGGCGCAACCTGGCAGAACTGCGGCGGAAAAATGGCTGCTCAGTTTACAGGCGCAACGGCTCCGACAAAAGATTATTTCAGAATAAAAGCAAATGATATTTTAAGAAATGTTAATTTCAACGAAGGTTTTACGGTTACTTTCAAGGCAAAGCCGCAAACGCATGCAAGCAGCGGTTGGGTGAGATATTTGGATTTTTCGGCGCATGCCGATGGTATTGCTCCTGATAACGGAACCGCGGAAAGAACAAAGTATTTCTTTATTACTCCAAGTAATAACGGAACCGCTCTTGCAGGCGTT
>JAFYFO010000232.1 GCA_017543725.1 Eubacterium sp. | reverse complement strand
TTGTTTTCACTCCTTCTTTTTGACAAAAAAATAACCGATTATTGCTAATCGGTTAAAAATGGTTTATATTTATATCTTTCAGTTATATATTCCAAAAGATATTTTTTCGGTATTTTGTATTCATCTCTTATCAGGAGATATTTTAGTTGTCCTTTGCTACACCACTTGCAGACTGTATTCTTATTAACCTGCATTATTGATGCAACTTGTTTCAATGATAAAACATCCGGATACACTTTAAGTTTTGATTTTATGTTCGCTGTTATTTTCTTCAATTCCTTTTTATTCAAATCTTCTATATTTACACTTTGATTATTATCAGAAGCGAACGATTTTGGAATAGTATAATAATTTGGATTGCTTTCGGTATTCCTCAAGAATACGATAATATCGTCAATTTTTATCTTAAATCTATGAGTTTGCTTGCAAGAATCAATATTAGGAACTATGTTGTTGACAAGTAACAAAGTTGCTTTTCTTTTGCTTATATGGCAAATCTTACACATCTGTTCTTTGCTAATGTACTTTGGATACTCCTTTTTCAATTGTTCGTATTTATCAGTTTTTTTCATATTACGACCTCCAATTCTCTCCAACAGCAAAAATCAGGTGTCGTAAAACCTTGAAAACACTACGTTTCCGTTCTCTCCTCTGTTCTCTCTTTTCTTCCCAAATTCTCTCAAAAACGCCACTTTTGAGCCATTTTTTCAAATTGAATTCGAACCCCTTATTTGACAAAAAACGGCGAATTTCTCATTAATATAATAATGTAATTAATATAGTTATTTATCAACGATTTATAATAATTATATGTTAACCAACATCATCTTTGTTAATCAATAATAATTGCAATAAACCGTGTGTTTATGCGAGTTTCAACGATTTATTCAGTTGTTAAAAATAACCTTTTTCTTTCAATTCCAAAACAATTGACATTATATATTTTTTTATAAAAAATCATTGATTCTTCATAGCAAATAGATTATGCTAATTATTAAAGAATGTCGGTTAAAGGAGTTTAAGCGAAAAGACTCGAAATCAGTTAGGGAGCAATCCCCCGCGAGTTCGAATCTCGCCGTCTCCGCCAAAGGAAAAGCAGTCTAACACAGTTAGGCTGTTTTTTCTTTAAGGAGCAAGAGATGAGAAACAAAACTCCAAATTTTTCGTGCAACTCGTTGCTGGGAAAATTTGGGAGAAAGCCCCGGTGGGGCTTTCGATAGTTGAGAGGAGAATCTCGCCGTCTCCGCCAAACATAAACGACGCGGCTTAATATATGTACATCAAGGCAATTATGTGCTATAATCTGATTACCGGTAAAAAAGATTGGGGTGGCAGTAATTAAAAAGAAAATATTTATAATAACTGTTTCGGTTCCGGTTATTATCGGAATGATTATAAGTTGTGTTTATATTTCAAAAGCACCGAAAAAAGTTGAGAAAGGCAGCATTGATATGATTAAAAACGACCACACGAAGTCCTTTGCAACAGAATATACCGAACTTGTTGCATACGCACAAACAGATGAGGAGCGCGTCAGTTGGCAGCACGGTATGGTGACGGGCAACGGCGAAAACGGAGCCGTTGTTGCAGGTTCACCCTACTGCGACACAATTATCTATCAGAATATTAACTTTATTATGCCATCAAATGACCCGAGAAAAACGCCCGACGAGGTAACCTCACAACTTGGAAAAGCAAGGCAGGCAGTTATCAATCTTGATGACAAATGGGATATCGACGGAAGAAAGCCAACATATTTCTATGCCTTTCACCCAGGTCCGGTTTTAAGACTCAGAAGCCGTGAATACAATTGCAGCGATTATATCCGCTGGACTGATTTCGAAACTGCAGAAATCGGAGTTCGATACACCGATAAAAACGGCACATGGGAAAGATTAACTTTTTCTTCCCGCGAGGATAATGTTACCGTAACAAAAATTGAAAAGTCCTCAAAAGGGGAAAAAATCAACCTTACATTGTCGCTTGACGATTGCTATTCAATGCGCGGATTCGGCGGAGACACGCAGAATATGCGCTATAAAAAGTTAGTTGAAGAAAACGCCGCCTATATTGCTCAGATTGCGCATTATCCCGATTATGAAAACAGCGAACTAAAAGAGGGCGGATACTGCGGATTCACTAAAATTATTGTTGAGGGCGGAAACAAGGAACGCATTGTTTTAGAAGAAACAAATGATTCCGAGAATGTTGCAAAAGAGAAAAATCCCGCCGTTAAAATCAGCGATGCAGATGCTGTTTATCTCATCACAAAGGCTGACAGAACTCATAATATGGGCAAAATGGCTGACTTTGAGGGCGCTGAAAGTTATGAACTGCTTGATGAACTGAACGCCTATACAACAAAGATTGCCGAAAAATACACAAAAAACGGTTTGTTCAGTTATGATAACGCATTAAAACCGCACGCCAAAAAACAATCCGAACTCTTTAACAAGGTTAAATTTGACCTTGGCGACAACGATAACAAAAAACTTGTTAACGAAGAACTGATTAAGGCTCAGCAGAATAGCAAAACACTTATACCCGAAATGGTTGAAAGAGCATATAACCAGGGCAGATACGCTCAGATTTGCTGTTCGGGAACAACTCACCCGAGGCTCTACGGAATGTGGACGGGCGAATGGAATCCCTCCTGGAGGGGCATTTACACAATGGATGCAAATGTTAATCTTCAGTCGGCAGGTATGAACACGGGAAATATTAAAACCGCAGGCGAAAGTTATATAAAATTTGTTTTAAAACAAATTCCTGATTGGGAAGAAAACGCCGCTAAGGTTTACGGTATGAAAAACGCAATTCAGGTTCCTGTTAACACCGACGGCGACAGGGCAATGATGGTTGAATACTACAAACCGTATCCGTTTGAATACTGGAACGCAGGAGCAAGTTGGATGCTTCTTCCGATATATGAATATTGGGAGTGCTACGGCAATACAACTATTGATTACGAGGGTGAAAAACTCGACCTTGAAAATGATATTCTGCTTCCTCTTTTAACAAAGCAGGCAAACTTCTGGGAGCAACTTGTTACCCCTGAATACTACACCGATAAAAACGGCAAGGCTTGCTATAAAAAAGGCAAAAAGAAACTTGAAGAGGGCGAAAAATATCTGATTATCCCCTCTTATTCGCCTGAAAATGCACCTCAGGGATACGATTCTCCGATAACCGCAAACGCAACAATGGACATTTCAGCCGCAAAAGACGGACTGAAAATGGCAATTGATGTTGAAGAATCACTCAGGAGGGAAGGTTACAAAGAAAGAATTGAAAAATACCAAGAACTTTCAAATCTTCTTCCCGATTATAAATACGATGAAAGCGGCGCGCTCTGTGAATGGGCAATGGATGAATACAAAGAAAACAACAAGCACCGTCACATCAGCCATTTATACCCCGCATGGCCTGCGTTTGAAACTCAGAATAATTCAAAACTTTCAAATGCCTGCCTTCAGGCAATTGAAAACAGAAACAGGGAAAACAAGGGCGAAGACGATACCGCTGCTCACGGCTGGGTACATAAAGCGCTTGTCGGCGCAAGGCTGAAAAACGCCGACTCGGTTTATAATTCACTTTATATGCTTATGTCGGATAATTTATACTATACCTCAATGATGACCGACCACTACACCCACGACGGATGGGGCGTTTTCTGCACCGATACATCAATCGGAACCATCGGTATCATTGATGAAATGGCTCTCTATTCAAATCAGGGCGAAATTCAGGCGCTTCCCGCAGTTCCCAATGAATGGGAAAAAGGCAGTTTAACAGGTCTCAGAGCAAGAACAAACGCCGAAGTAAGCCTTGAATGGAACAAAAAAGAGGTTAAAATCACTGTTACAAGCGATAAGGAACAAAAAATTGAAATCAGTGTTTATAACGGT
>JAFYFO010000231.1 GCA_017543725.1 Eubacterium sp. | reverse complement strand
TGTCAACACAATCTTTTCGGGCAGGGAAATCCCCGAATACAGAGCGTATCAGAGCCATAACTGCCCGATGTGCCAGCAGGGAAAGCCCGTTTTGGCGATTGTTAACAGTTACGGATACTCTGTTTTATAATTAAGAGTTAAGAATTAAGAATTTCGGGCGGGTCACCCGTACCCGATTATATTAGTTCTTGACAAAAGATTTTTATTTGTTATAATACTTAATACAACAGAAAAAATTCCTATTTAAAGACTTTGATGCAGAAAAAGATTTTTCATTTCAGTTTCAGAGAGTCGGCGGTTGGTGAAAGCCGATACAAAGTGATTAATGCATAACTCTCTGCGGAGTCGGTTCGCTGAATAGAAATCAATAGGCGTTCCCGTTTAACCCCGTTAAAGGTTGAGGCATTGTTTGATGCTAAAGGGCGGTTTTCCTGTGCCGCTGAAATAGGGTGGTACCGCGTTTTTAACGCCCCTATACGCATAGTGTAGGGGCTTTATTTTTGACTTTGTCCCACACGGAAGGGAGATTATTATGAAAAAAGGTTATGAAAAGTACACACCGTTTAAACCCATCAACATTCCTGACAGACAGTGGCCGAATAATGTTATAACAAAGGCTCCCGTCTGGTGTTCGGTTGATATGAGGGACGGAAATCAGTCCCTTGTTGACCCGATGAATCTTCAGGAAAAACTTGAATTTTTCCAAACTCTTATCGATGTTGGATTCAAGGAAATCGAAGTTGGTTTTCCGTCTGCAAGCGAAACCGAATACGAGATTTTAAGAACGCTTATCGACGGAAATTATATCCCCGATGATGTAACTATTCAGGTTCTCGTTCAGGCAAGACCCCACCTCATTAAAAAGACTTTTGAGGCTATTCACGGCGCAAAAAATGTTATCGTTCATTTTTATAACTCAACATCAACTCTGCAGAGAAAAGTTGTTTTCAAAACAGATATGCAGGGCGTTATTGATATTGCCGTCAAGGGCGCGAAACTCATATATGAATTAACCGAAGAAGAAAAGGTTAAAAATCCCGATATGAATATCCGCTTTGAATATTCGCCCGAATCCTTCACGGGAACGGAGATGGATAATGCGGTTGAAATCTGCCGTCGGGTTATGGAGGAACTCCATATAACAAAAGAAAACCCGATTATCCTCAACCTTCCCTCAACGGTTGAATGTTCAACTCCAAACGGCTATGCCGACCAGATTGAATATTTCTGCCGTCATCTTCCGAACAGGGAAGCGGCGATTATTTCCCTTCATCCCCATAACGACAGGGGCGAGGGCGTTGCCGCAACAGAACTTGCGCTTATGGCAGGCGCGGACAGAGTTGAGGGAACTCTTTTCGGAAACGGCGAAAGAACGGGCAATGTTGATGTTGTTACTCTTGCGCTTAATATGTGGACTCAGGGGGTTGACCCGAAACTTGATTTCCACGATATAAACAAAATCAAGGAAGTTTACGAACGCTGCACAAAAATGCAGGTTCCTCCGCGTCAGCCGTATGCGGGCGAACTTGTTTTCACAGCATTTTCAGGCTCTCATCAGGACGCTATCAATAAGGGCAAGATTTATATGGAAGAGAGCAAGAGCGAGATGTGGGAAGTTCCCTATCTTCCGATTGACCCTGCCGATGTCGGACGCGAATATGAGCCGATTATCCGCATCAATTCCCAGTCGGGCAAGGGCGGAACGGCGTTCATCCTTTCAAATAACTACGGAATAAAGATGCCAAAGGCGATGCACCCCGAATTCGGCGCAGTCGTTCAAAAAGCCTGCGACGAAAAGGGAACGGAACTCTCTCCGACGGAAGTTTTCGATTTGTTCCAGAAGGAATACAGAAATGTTGCAGGACCGTACAGGCTCAGAAACTATAAAGTTTATGAAGAAAAAGTTGAAGAGGAAGAACTTTCAAAGGTTAAGTTCGAGGGAACGATAACCTATAAGGAAGGCGCTCCCGTCAGCATCAAAGGCGAGGGCAGCGGACCTATCGGCGCTTTCTTCACCGCAATAAGAGAAATCGGAATAACGGGATATGAGTTTATCGACTACAGCGAGCATGCAATTGCAGTCGGCTCGGATTCAAAAGCGATAAGTTATATTCATCTTAAAAACCCGCAGGGCAAGGATGTTTTCGGAATAGGCGTCAGCCATAACATCAGTTATGCTTCAATGAAGGGAATTATCTGCGCTATCAACCGCGACCAGCCCGATACTTTCCGTGACGACACAATGCCCGGAATTTTCGATATCTGCTAATAATTAACTTAGTTATCTGCGGTAGTCCATAAAGAAAACGACCATCCCTCCACCACTTTGTGGTCCCCCTCCCTTTATCAAGGGAGGCAAGTCGGTTGGGATTGATATTGAAAGGATTAATATATGAAAGATTATAACATAACAGTTTTAAAAGGCGACGGAATAGGACCCGAAATTGTTGATGAGGCAATAAAGGTTCTTGATAAAGCGGGCGAGAAGTTCGGATTTAAGTTCAACTATAACTATCAACTTCTCGGCGGGGGCGCCATTGATGAAACGGGCGTTCCCTATCCTCAGGCAACTGCCGAGGCTTGCAAGGCGAGCGACGCTGTTCTTTTAGGCGCGGTCGGCGGACCGAAGTGGGACAGCCAGCCCGGAAGCAACCGCCCCGAAAAAGGACTTCTTGCAATCCGCGAGGATTTGGGACTTTTTGCAAATCTTCGCCCTGCAAAAATCTTTGCTACGCTTAAAAGCGCTTCGCCGATTAAAGAGGAGATTATCGGCGACGGTCTTGATATTTTAATCGTTCGTGAACTGACGGGCGGAATCTATTTCGGCGACAGGGGAACATATGAGGAAAACGGCGTTATCGGCGCGTTTGATACCGAGCGCTATACCTATCCCGAAATAAAGAGAATTGTTGTTGCAGGCTTTGAGTACGCAATGAAGAGGGAAAAAAGGCTCACCTGCGTTGATAAGGCGAATGTTCTTGATTCTTCAAGACTCTGGCGCAAGGTTATGGAGGAAACTTCAAAGGATTATCCCGAAGTTGAGGTTTCATATATGTATGTTGATAACTGCGCAATGCAACTTGTCCGCAACCCGAATCAGTTCGACACAATTGTTACCTCAAACATTTTCGGCGACATTCTTTCGGATGAGGCTTCAATGATAAGCGGCTCAATCGGAATGCTTGCTTCCGCTTCGCTTGCTCAGGGAACATTCGGACTTTATGAGCCGATTCACGGCTCCGCTCCCGATATTGCAGGGCAGGGCAAGGCAAATCCGCTTGCAACAATCCTTTCGGCGGCTATGATGCTTCGCTACACCTTCGGCGAAACCGAAGCGGCAAACGCAATTGAAAATGCGGTAGACACCGCGCTTACAAAGGCGAGAACTCCCGATATTTTTGAAGAGGGATTTGAAGCGGTTTCAACATCTCAGATGGGCGATTTGGTTGCCTCGCTCTTATAAAAATCATAAAAATAACCGATTCGCATTAAAACGAATCGGCTATTTTTTATTTCTTAGTTTTTTAAAAAAGTCGGATAAGAGTTTTGAACATTCCTCTTCCATAACTCCTTCAATTATTTCGGGTTTATGATTATATGGTATCCGGTTGAAATCGGCAACCGAGCCGAAGGAGCCTGCTTTATTATCATATGCGCCGAAATAAACGGTTTTAATTCTTGAATTGATTATTGCTCCCGCGCACATAGGGCAGGGTTCAAGAGTAACATATAAATCGCACCCGAAAAGCCTCCAGCCTCCGAGGGCTTTGCAGGCGTTATTGATTGCTTCAATTTCAGCGTGGCAAAGCGCGTTTTTCTCGGTTTCGCGGCGGTTTCTTCCGCAGGCGATTATTTCGCCGTTTTTAACGATAACCGCCCCAACGGGAACTTCGCCCTCTTTTTCGCTTTCCATAGCGAGCGCTATGGCTTTTTTCATGTATTCGTTTTCCATACTAAATCGGCACAACGGTCTGTGCGGTTCCGTATATCAACAAAACAAGAGGAATAAACAGCCCGGGAAGCAGGCAAAGAAGTTTTAATCCGAAAGACGGAGCGTATGGCTCTTTCGGCTTTTTGTTTCTTTTCGGCAGGAGTTCTTTATTTATTATCAGATAAATCAGCCCCGCTATTCCGAAAACAAACCAAATAATATAAACAGCCGAAGCAAAGTTTTCACCCGGTTTTGCAGAGTCTGTTGCGTATGTTAAAATATCGTTTATAACCGAAATCGCATTATTAAAGCCGTGAATAAGCATTGCGGGAATAATATTATCCGTCACAATTGTTATATAGCCGAAAACAAGTCCGAGCAAAAATGCAAAAACAAATTGAATAACGTTTCCGTGGATAAGTCCGAAAACAATGCTGACTGCGAAAACGGCAAAGCCTTTTCCGTATTTCCTCAAAGCGCCGAGAGCGCTGCAGCGCATTGCAAATTCCTCGCAAAGAGCGGGCGCAACAGCGGTTGAGAAAACGAGGATAACACATTCCAAAACGCTTGATGGCTTATTGTATTCG
>JAFYFO010000230.1 GCA_017543725.1 Eubacterium sp. | reverse complement strand
GTCACAATGGCGGTTAAGTCCCATATAAGAAACGCCAGACCCGTTGTTATAGGCGTTTCAACAAACGACGCGCTCGGCGCCGCGGCGAAAAATATCGGCGCGCTTATGAACTACAAAAACTATTATTTCGTTCCGCTCGGAATGGACGACTGCATAAACAAACCCAAATCAATGGTTTGCGATTTTTCAAAAGTTTTGCATACTGTTGAACTTGCATATCAGGGCATTGAAGTTGCTCAGAAGGTTTTTTAAAAACAATTTTCCGTTAATGGCACGGATTCACTAAAGTCTATAACCTAAAATCTAAAACCTAACACCTAAAACCTGAAAATATATATTGACATTGGTTGACAAAAAATATATATTTGTTTTATGCAATTATTATACAATTGTAAATCGGGTAAAGCCATGTGCTTGTAAAGGAAGAGGATATTGGAAAAGAACAAGAGAATAATAGATTTAAAGGATATAACGGTTAGTTACGGCGATAACACCGTTTTGGAAAAACTGAATTTATATATTAATGAAAAAGAGTTTATAACGCTTCTCGGGCCTTCGGGCTGCGGCAAAACAACAACTCTGCGCGCGATTGCAGGTTTTATCAAGCCTGATTCGGGCGAGGTTGTTTTTGAAGGCAAGGTTATCAATGATGTTCCTCCTCACAAAAGGAAGGTTAACACCATTTTCCAGCGTTATGCTCTTTTTTCTCATTTAAATGTTTATGAAAATATAGCCTTCGGTCCTCAGATTCAGAAAATGAATAAAGAGGATATAAGGAAAAAAGTTGCTCAGATGCTCGAACTCGTTAACCTTAAAGGTTTTGAAAAGCGAACTATTGATTCTCTTTCGGGAGGTCAGCAGCAGAGAGTTGCCATTGCAAGAGCGCTTGCAAACAATCCCCATGTGCTTCTTCTTGACGAGCCCCTCGGCGCGCTTGATTTGAAACTCAGAAAGGATATGCAGCGCGAACTCAAAAACATTCAGCAGGAACTCGGCATAACATTTATATATGTTACTCATGACCAGGAAGAAGCCCTTTCAATGAGCGACACTGTTGTTGTTATGGACAAGGGAAAGATTCAGCAAATCGGAACTCCGGAAGATATTTATAACGAGCCTGTTAACGCATTTGTTGCAGACTTTATCGGCGAATCAAATATTGTTGACGCAATTATGCTTGAGGACTATAAGGTTACCTTCGGCGGAGTTAAATTCAACTGCCTTGATAAAGGCTTTGAAAAGAATGAATTTGTTGAAGCGGTTGTTCGTCCTGAAGATATTAAAATCGTTGAGCCCGGCGCTCAGGCGGCGCTCACGGGAACAATAACTTCCGTTACTTTCAAGGGCGTTCATTTTGAAATACTCGTTGATGTCGGCGGTTTTATCTGGATGATTCAGACAACGCAGGAAAACCTTAAAGAAGGCGATGTTATCGGAATGTTTATCGAGCCTGACGCAATTCATATTATGAAAAGAAGCGAATATTCGGGCGAATTCGGCGATTATTCCTCCTTCTCAGATGAAATGGACCATATTTCAGACGCGGAATATAACTGGGAGGAAGAAGATGAATAAAACAACTCGGACAAAACTTCTTGACAAGCCCTATCTTGTTTGGGTTTTGCTGTTTATCATCGCGCCCCTTATTATGGTTTTATTCTATGCGATAACCGATAAAAGCGGCGCTTTCACCATAAGCAACTTCGCTCAGATTCCGGGATATATTTCAACAATACTTTTATCAATACTCTACGGCGTTGCCGCAACGGTTATATGCCTTCTTTTAGGATATCCCTTTGCATATTTCTTATCAAAACACACCGAAAGAACTCAGCGGACAATTGTTCTTTTAGTTATGCTTCCTATGTGGATGAACTTTTTGATAAGAACATATTCGCTTATGACAATTCTCGGCGACAGCGGAGTTATCAACAGAATGTTTCTCGCGCTTCACCTTGATAAAATGCATCTTATAAACACACCCGGCGCAGTTATTCTCGGAATGGTTTATAACTTCCTTCCGTATATGATTCTTCCGATTTATTCGGTTTTATCAAAAATGGATTATTCCCTGCTTGAGGCGGCTCAGGATTTGGGCTCCAATAAGGCTCACACTTTCTCAAAAGTTATCCTTCCGCTTTCGCTTCCCGGAACTCTCAGCGGAATAACAATGGTTTTCGTTCCCTGCGTTTCAACTTTCTATATAACTCAGAAACTCGGCGGCGGACAGATTGTTTTAATCGGCGACGTTATTGAATCGCAGTTTCAGAGCGCAAACAACTATAATCTCGGAGCGGCGCTGAGTTTTGTTTTGATGATACTGATATTCATCTGCCTCGGCGTTATGAACCACTTTGATAAAGATAATGAGGGGGTTATTATATGAAAAACAAAACTTCCCTCACCTCAAAACTCTATATGGGGCTGATTTTTATTTTCCTTTATGCCCCGATAGTTGTTATGACGGTTTTTTCCTTCAACAAATCATCAAGCACATATCAGATGAACGGACTTTCGCTTTACTGGTGGAAGGAAATGTTTCACGACGCTGCGGCTATGGACGCACTGAAAAACACTGTTATTCTTGCCGTTATCACGGCGGCTGTTTCCTCGGTTCTCGGAATTCTTGCGGCTGTCGGGCTCTTTTTATCAAAGAACAAAACATATAAAAGAGCAATGATGAGCGCAACGAATATTCCGCTTATGAATCCCGAAATTGTAACCGGTATTTCAATGATGCTTCTCTTTGTTTTTGCGGGAACGCTTATAAACAAAAACGAAGTTCTCGGTTTCGCAACGCTTCTTATTGCACATGTTACCTTCTGCCTGCCCTATGTTATTTTAAATGTTATGCCGAAACTCAGGCAGTTTGATATGAATGTTTATGAAGCGGCAGTTGACCTTGGCTGCAGACCTTTCAAAGCGTTTTTCAAAGTTGTTATGCCCGAAATAATGAGCGGAATCATCACGGGCGCGGTTATGAGTTTCACTCTTTCGCTTGATGATTTCATTATTTCATATTTCACAAACGGACCTTCTTTCCAGACGCTTCCGATATATATTTTCTCGCTCACAAAGAAAAGAGTTAAGCCCGATATGTTTGCTCTTTCAACGCTGATGTTTGTTGTTATACTGATATTGCTCATTCTTATGAACATTGCGCAGAGCAGAGCAGATAAGAAGGAGGGAAAATGATGAAGAAACTGATTTCGTTTTTATGCTCGCTTCTTCTTGTTTTCAGCGTCCTTTCCCCCGCCCTTGCTTTTGCAAAAGACAAGTATTTTAATCAGGAGCAACTTGACTACTATAAAAACCTCGGTATTCAGGGAACAACCATTAATGTTTACAACTGGGGCGAATATATATCCGACGGCAGCGACGGACTTATGGACACAGTTTCGGAATTTGAAAGGCTGACAGGCGCAAGAGTTAATTATTCAAATTTTGATTCAAACGAAAATATGTATTCAAAACTTATCGGCGGCGGCGTTTCATACGATGTTATTGTTCCTTCGGATTATATGATTGAACGCCTTGTTGATGAAAATATGCTTCTTGAACTCGACTATAAAAACATTCCGAATTTCAAGTATGTCAGCGAAAAATATAAAAACCTTTATTTCGACCCCGAACAGAAATATTCCGTTTGCTTCAACACGGGTTTGACCGTTTTGATATACAATAAGAAACTTGTTAAGGAAAAGCCCGATTCCTGGGCGGTTTTATGGGACGAGCAATATAAAAACAAAGTTCTTATGTTCAATAATTCAAGGGACGCTTTTGCAATTGCACAGGCAATGCTCGGTCAGGATTTCAACACAACCGATGAACAGGACTGGGTTGCGGCGGCAGAACTTCTTGCAAAGCAGAAAGACGCAGTTAATCCCGTTTATGTTATGGATGAGGTTTTCAACCTTATGGAAAGCGGCGAATACGCCTTTGCAACCTATTATGCAGGCGATTATGAACTGATGCTTGAAAACAACGAAGACCTCGGATTCTGCTTCCCGAAAGAGGGCTCAAACGAGTTTTTCGACGCGTTTTGTATCCCGAAATGCGCTCAGAATAAAAAGGGCGCCGAAGCGTTTATAAACTTTATGCATGAACCGCAGGTTGCTTTTGATAACGCGGAATACATTTACTACGCTTCCCCGAATACAACCGTTTTTGAAAACGAAGATTCTTCTTTATACGGAAGCGAAGCGGTTTATCCCGACACAAAAAGCATAAAAACCCAATGGTTCAGAACTCTTCCCCAGAATATTCTTGAACTTGAGAATGTTCTTTGGTCGCAGGTTAAGGGCGGCAAACTTTCAGCCCAGAGCAAGACGCATGAAAAAAGAATTTATTCAATGAGCGCTGTTCTTGCCCTTGCGGTTGTTATCGTTCTTATTTACTCTTTCATAAACAGAAAGAGGAAGAATAAGGAGCAAGACCTTTCAGACATTTATTAAATTACGAATTAAGAGTGACGAATTACGAATTTTTGGAGGGCTCTGCCCTCACCCGATTATAATTATGGAAAGCAAAGTTAAAGCAATAATATTTGATTTGGACGGAACGCTTGTTAACACGATAGACGACCTTTCAGAAGCGTGCCGCAGAGTTTTAAAAGAATACGGCAGAAACTATGAATGGACCGAGGCGGATTACAAAAGATTTGTCGGCAACGGTTTGAAAAAACTTGTTGAAAGAGCGTTTGATAACACTTTAAGCGAAGAAGAACTTGATGAAGCCTTCAAAAAAGTCAGCGCGATTTATGATGAAATCAAACTTGATAACGCCTGCGCATACAGCGGAATAAAAGAGCAATTAGCAATTCTTAAAAAAAGAGGGATAAAACTCGCCGTTGTTACAAACAAGCCCGACAGCGCCGCAAAAGATATGGTTATCAAGATTTTCGGCGAAAAAACCTTCGACCTGATAACCGGCGCAAAAAGCGGCGTTCCCCATAAACCCGCACCGGACAGCACACTGAGCACGCTTGAATTTTTAGGCTGCAAAACCGATGAAGCGATATATTTCGGCGACAGCAATGTTGATATGCAAACCGCAAGGAATGCAGGGCTCAAAGCAATAGGCGTTTTATGGGGCTTCAGAACAAGGGAAGAACTTGAAAAAGAGGCGCCTTTTGCAATAATTGAAAAGCCAAACGAAATAATAGAAACACTTGATAAATATTTTTAAAAAAAGTGTTGACAATTAATGATTAGTTTGCTATAATTTCTATCGTTGACGCGAGAGTGGCGGAATCGGCAGACGCGCACGTTTGAGGGGCGTGTGGGGCGACTCGTACGGGTTCAAGTCCCGTCTCTCGCACCAAAAACCCATAGTATCCATTTG
>JAFYFO010000229.1 GCA_017543725.1 Eubacterium sp. | reverse complement strand
CTCCGTTCCGCGCGAAAGTTGGGCGCAGCAAACAACGGGAATATTCAAATCCTTTGCCATCATTTTCAGATTTCTTGTTATTTCGGAAACTTCCTGAACGCGGTTTTCCTTTCTTACCGCCGACTGAACAAGACCGAGATAGTCGATAATTATTATATCAACGCCTTTGAGGCGGCGGACTCTTGATTTGATTTCGGGAACGGTTATTGAAGAAGTGTCGTCAAGATAGAGTTCAACATCATCAAACGCCGCAGCGGCGTTTCCGACTCTTATCCATTCATCATCATTGAGTTCACCCGTTCTGAACTTGTTTGAGGCAACGCCCGCCTGGGAGGCAAGAAGTCTTTCGGCAAGTTGCTCTTTTGTCATTTCAAGAGAGAAGAAAATGCATTTCTTTTTGCCGATAACCGAAACATTATGCGCAAGGTTTAAAGCAAAACTTGTTTTACCCATTGCAGGGCGCGCGCCAATAAGAATAAAGTCTGATTTATTAAGACCCGTTGTGAACTTATCAAGAGTTCCGAATCCCGAAGGAATTCCCTTATAATCAGCAGCGTTTTCGCCTGTTAATTCGGTTAATTTGCCGTATACTCCGTTGAAGATAACTTCGCTGATTTTGGTCGGTCCGTTTGATTCTTTGCCCTGGCGGATATCATAGATTTTCTGCTCAGCGGAATCAAGGATAACGGAAGCGTCGCCGCTGCCTGAGGAAGCGTCGTCAATTATTGTCTGGGCGGTTTGAATAAGCGTTCTGAGATAATACTGCTCCTGAACGATTTTTGCGTATTTAACAACATTTGCCGTTGAAGGAACAGCGTTAAACAACTGAACAAGGTATTCTTTTCCGCCTGCGATATCATATTTTCCCGACTTAGCCAGCGCGTCTGCAACCAAAACCGGGTCGATAACTCCGTTTTGCGTTGTGAACATCTGAAGAAGAATTGAAAATATCTCTCTATGCTGCGGCAGATAGAAACTATCGGGCTTTAAAATATCAACAACCTCATTAAGACAGGACGGCTCAGCAAGAATACTTCCTAAAACGCTTTGTTCCGCCTCAAGGTTATACGGTAGTGAAACATTAATATTATCGGGCATTATATTCCCCTTCTTTTCAAAATTATATTATTCTTCGGAAACCTGAACAAAAATACTTGCGCTGATTCCCTGATAAATTTTAACTTCTGCCTGAAATGAGCCGAAGGCTTTAACATCCTGAAGCACGATTTTTCTCTTATCAATATCCTGAGAAAATTCAGCCTTGATTTTTTCGGCAACATCCTTTGAAGTAACAGAGCCGAAGAGTTTTCCGTTTACGCCTGCTTTTGCAGTTAATTTAACGGTTTTTCCGTCAAGCATTTCCTTAACGGCGTTTGCGGCTTTGATTTCCTCCGCCTTATGGAACTGCTTTGCTTTTTCTTTATTCTTAAAATCATTCATAGCGCTTGCGTTTGCTTCAACTGCAAGCCCTTTCGGGAAAAGGAAATTTCTTGCATATCCGTCGCTTGTGTTAACAAGTTCTCCTTTTTTTCCGAGTGATTTAACATCCGCTTTTAAAATAACTTTCATAAATTCGTCCTCCTTCACGCCGTTAAATTTCCATAATAATCGGAAGAATCATCGGCGAGCGCTTTGTTTTTTCATACATAAGTTTTGAAATATCGTCCCTGAGCCTTGTTTTGATACTGTTCCAATCGCGGTATTTTTTATTATAACTTAAATTGAAAACCTTTTCGGCAACATCTTTTGCTGCCGCCATAAGTTCTTCGTTTTCCTTGACGAAAACAAATCCTCTTGAAACAATATCGGGACCCGAAAGAAGATATCCGTTTTGAGAATCAATCGTTGCAACAACAATGATAATTCCGTCTTTCGATAGTCTTTTTCTGTCGTTTAAAACAACATTTCCGACATCGCCGACACCGTAGCCGTCAACATATATTTCGCCGGAGGGAACATTATCGAGTTTTTTGATTTCGTTTTCCGTTATTTCAATACAGTTTCCGATATCGCCGATAAAGATATTCTTCTTTGCAATGCCCATTGACTGAGCAAGGGATGCGTGCTTAACGAGATGCTTTTGCTCGCCGTGAACAGGAATGAAGAATT
>JAFYFO010000228.1 GCA_017543725.1 Eubacterium sp. | reverse complement strand
TTATTGCTTCTCTTGATTCTTCTGCTGCTTTAAGTCCAACTTCGGGTCTTGCGCCTGCGCCTCTGCCCTTTGTTGCCTTTTCGCCGATAAGAAGTTTCTGAGTTGCCGATGACTTGCTGAGAGCCGGCTTATCAGAGTTAACTGCGATAAATTCAACATCTTTAATGTTGCATTTAACCATATGATTAACGGCGTTTCCTCCGCCGCCGCCTACGCCTACTACTTTAATTTGTACTACATTGTTGTCGTCTGTGTCGATTTCGTATCTTCCCATTTTCATTCTCCTTAATATTATTTTTCCTAGAGGTTTTTTCTCACCTCTGCCGTGCAAAATACATTGTAACAATTCTGTAACCAAATTGCAATACTTTTTTTAGAATATTCTCAATAAATTTTATATCAACTTCATTTTGCATTTTGTATAATTTGTTTATATTCGCCAAAACTAAACGGTTTTCGCGAATTTACGAAAACCGTTTAGTTTAAATTATTACAAAATTTATTTCTCTGTAAAGTATATTTGCTTGCCTGTGCCGACAGTCAGTTCTCCCTCGGCAAGCGGATTTTGCTCTTCGATTTTTTCAATTGCGGCAAAAGCCGAATTGATTTTATCTTCTATGCCGTCTGTTTCGCCGAGTTTTATCGTTATTCTTGAATCGTATATAATATAGTTATTATTAATATCAACGGAGCAAACAGCGCTTATCTTATCAAGTTTCATTGATTGAACTGCATTGATAAGAATGATTAAATTATCCGCTGTTTTCTTGTTTTTAAACTGAACTTCCTGCCCGGGAACGGCTGATTTGATTTCGGCTTTTTTTATCGCCGTTGCTTTCTTCGGTTTCTTTGCCGAAGAGTTTTCAAGAACTTTCAGCCTGTCATCAAGCAAAGTATATGTTTTATCAGCGTTTTTGATTGAATAAATTTTTGGTGTTTCGGTTATATTAACATTTATTGTTGAGGGAAACTTCCTTCTTATATCAGCGTTATAGATATAGGGAAGATTCTCTTCAAGTTTGCTTTTTGCCGATTTCGTGTCTGCAAGAACGAGATTTTTCTGCTTTTCAATCGGAAGAACCGCCATTATTTCCTGCTTTGAATATCTTTCATTGCCGTTTATGCTTATTGTTTGTATTTTAAAAAGAACGGTCAGGCTCAGCACTGTTACAACTGCAACAATACCGAGCGCAAGAGCGGTGCAGCGAATAATCTTTCTTGTTATTTTCTTTTGTTTTCGCCTTTTGTTTTCATCAATTCTCTGCTGCTGAATCGTTTTATTGTTTTTTGAATTATCTTTTCTCTGCCTGTTTCTTTCGGCGTTTGAAAAATCGTTAAGCCTCTGGTCGCTGCGATAAATTTTCGGAGGTTCAAGTCCCCACTGCCCAAGTCCGCTGTCTTCTCTTTGAGTGCGCGGATTTTTATTTTCGCCGCCGCGGCTTTTTTTAGTTTTTTTCTTCTTGTTCTTCATTTTTTATCCTCGTTATATCTGCGCCAATCGAATTTAAACTTTCCTCAATCCTTTCATATCCCCTGTCGATATGATGAATATTATTTATAAGCGAAGTTCCCTCAGCGGCAAGAGAAGCAATCAGAACCGCCGCTCCGCCTCTTAAATCAGTGCAGTTTGCCTTTGCGCTGTGCAGTTTTTCGACTCCGCTGATAACGGCAACTCTTGAATCGCTGCATATTATATCAGCGCCGAACTTTTTGAGTTCACCAATATGTTTGAATCTGTTTTCAAATATGTTTTCAATAATTTTTGATTTTCCGTCTGCCAGACATAATGGCGAAGTTATTATTGACTGCGTATCCGTTGGAAAAAGCGGATATGCGCCAGTTTGTATTTCCCGAACCCTTTTCAGTTTTTTGGGGGCTTTTATTCTGATTGAATTTTCACCTGCGGTGAGTTTGCATCCCATTTCATAAAATTGGGGCAGATTCGGTTTAATATGACTTAAATTAACATTCTTTATCAGCAAATCCCCCGAAGTTATTGCCGCGCAGCACATAAAAGTTACTGCCTCAATTCTGTCGGGAATAACTCTGTGAGAGCAGGAATAAAGGTTTTGAACTCCGTTTATTTCAATAACCGAGGGCGAAACAATTCTTATATCCGCGCCTGCTTCATTGAGAAAATTTATCAAATCTTCTATTTCCGGCTCTCTTGCGGCGTTTATTATTTTTGTTTTTCCGCTGAGAAAAACCGAGGAAAGAATTGCATTTTCGGTTGCGCCGACGCTCGGAAAATCAAGATATATATCTGCGCTTTTTGCGCCTTTATTAAAACATTCTATACCGCTTTGGCTGATTTTGCAGGAATAGCCGAGAGTTTCAATTGCATAAAGATGCAAATCAATCGGCCTCAGTCCAATATCGCATCCGCCCGGGAAACTGAGTTTCGCTTCTTTCATTCTTGACAAAAGAGCGCCGAGAAAGAGAATGGAACTTCTCAGCGAGCGCATCATATCGCAGGATATTTCACTGCAGTTGATATTTTGCGCGTCTATTATCAGCGTTTTGTTTTCTTTTTTAACCTTTGCACCAAGGCTTTTCAGGATATCAACAGTAACTTTAACATCCGATAATTCGGGACAGTTATGTATAACGGTTTCTCCGTTAATAAGAACAGCGCCTGCAAGAATCGGCAAAACGCTATTTTTGGCTGAGTGAACTTCAATTTCACCCTCAAGCCGACTGCCGCCTTTTATTTCAAAACAATCCATTCAATCACCCATTTCATCATATGATGAGGATGATTTTTAGTGCAAAGGTCAATAAAATTACGAATTACGAATTACGAATTACGAATTTCGGGTCTGCGACGCAATTTTAATAGACTGTATGAAGCAAAGTTATCTATGCATTATGAACTAACGAAAGGATTATTTCCGCTATCTTTTCTCTTGAATCAAGGATTGCCATAGCCTTTGCGTTTTTCTGAATTTCAAAGAGCAATTCTTTATCGGAAAGAAGTTCATCAATCATATCCGATAATTTTTGCGAGGTTAAATCTTTTTCCTCAATAATTCTTGCGGCGTTTCGATTAACAAGAGCCATTGCGTTGTGGTACTGATGGTTTTCAGCAACATAGGGAGAAGGAATAAGAATTGAAGCCTTTCCCATTGCCTCTATTTCGGAAAGCGAGGAAGCGCCCGCTCTTCCGATAACAAGGTCCGCCGCCGCCATACAAACATCCATATTATCAATATAGAGCCTGACTTCGCAGCATCCTTTTCTTAAAACATTTTCCGAAACCTTTTCAAATCCGTTTTCTTCGAATTTTTCAAGATAATCCTTGCCGTTTGTTCCAACTGAATGAATATGATAAATATTTGTTTTTTCCGCATTCTTGCAGATTATATCAAACATAGCGTCGTTGAGCGGCGCCGCTCCGAGCGAACCTCCGAAGGAAAGAACAAGCATTGCATCATCCGGTATTGCAAGTTCCTCTCTTGCCTCTTCCCTGCTCTTTCTGAGAATTTCGCCTCTGACGGGAAGTCCTGTTAAAACAGGCTCGTTTTTATATTCAAGATGTTGTTTTGCATCCTCAACAGTGAGCATAACCCTGTTGACTTTTTTTGCAAGTTGTTTGTTTGTTATTCCGGGATAAGCGTTTTGCTCGTGAATACAGGTCGGTATACCAAGTTTAACCGCGCTGTCAAGAACGGGACCCGAAACATAACCGCCGAATCCGATAACAACATCGGGAGCAAATTCCCTGATAATCTTCTTGCTTTCGGCTTCGGATTTAAGAAGTTTCATAACGGTTTTGGCATTGTGCATCATAGCACTTGGAGAAAGTGAACGCCTGAAACCGTTTATTTCAATTGTTTTAAATTCAAATCCCGCAGCGGGAACAAGCCTTGCTTCCATATGGTCGGCTGTTCCGATAAACATAATTTCACTTTCGGGATGTATTTCTCTTATGTACTGCGCGGAGGCAAGCGCAGGATTAATATGCCCCGCCGTTCCGCCTGTTGCAAATAAAAACTTCATAACTAATACCTTAAACTATTATTTCAGACTTTTCTTTGATTTGATTTTCTTGATATTGAAAGAACAACGCCCATTTCAAAAAGCAGCATCAATATCGCCGTTCCTCCGTAGGAGAAAAACGGAAGCGCTATTCCCGTATTCGGTATTGTGTCCGTTACAACCATTATATTGAAAATGGTCTGAACGGCAACCTGAGAAACAATGCCGATAACTATGAAGGAGCCGAATCTGTCCTTGCATTTAATTGCTATCTGAATTCCTCTGATAAAGAGCAGCGCAAAGAGCAAAAGAATGATTGCCGCGCCGATAAAGCCGAGTTCTTCGCATACTATCGAAAAAATGAAATCGTTCTGAGGCTCTGAAACATAGAGAAATTTTTGCTTTGAATTGCCGAGTCCGACTCCGAACATTCCGCCTGAGCCGATTGCATAAAGCGAGTTGTTTGTCTGCCATCTCAGACCGCGCGGCTCAAAACTCTTATCAAGCCATGCAACTATTCTGTTTCCCGCATAATTCATAAGAACTTCGGGATAAAGAATGACAACCGCTATCAGCGCCGCCAGAACGCCGACTCCGATATAAAACAGCCTTTTATCCGTTCCTGCACAAAACATAATTGAAGCGCCGATTAAGAAAACAAGGA
>JAFYFO010000227.1 GCA_017543725.1 Eubacterium sp. | reverse complement strand
TAGATTCGTCTTCCGTTTATGTCAACGCTTCAACGAGATTTACCGACGGCGGTGAATTCGGTTTGGGCGCGGAAATCGGAATTTCAACCCAGAAACTCCACGCAAGAGGACCTATGGGAATTGAACAACTGACATCAACTAAATATTTGATTTACGGAGAAGGTCAAATAAGATAATGAAAAATATTGATGATGAAATGAGGGTTAAACCCAAAGAAAGAAAGAAAGGAAAAATGACTTTCGGCAAATTCATTCTTTTGCTGATAAGCCTGATAGTTATCGCGCTTGCGTCCTTTCTTATAACAATAAAAATTCTCGTTCCCGACTATGATTTTACTCAGTTGCTTCCATCGGGCGCTGTCAGCGTTTTTAAACACGAAGAAGAAACTACAACCGAACAGCCCTTGCAAAAAACAACCGTTAAAGCCGTTCCCGAGATTGAAACGCTTGATTATCTTGAATATAATGAATTCAAACTTGATGATTCCAAAAAAGGCAACTTCCTCGGAAATCTTTTAAACGGCGGCAAGGTCGGCGACGATTATAACTATATCTATCATATTGCAGACGGCAAGGGAATCTACCGTTTTTCGCCGTCAACGGAGAATTATTCGCTGATTTATAAGACTGATAATATTCTTTCTTCAATGAATTTAAGAGGGGATTATATCTATTTTGTTGATGAAAGTTCATCAAAACTCAAAAAACTTCAGAAGGGAACTTCAAAGCCCAAAACAATAGCGGAAAATGTTAAATTTGCCTATGTTTATAACAACAGCGTTTATTATATAACAAACGATAATTCGCTTTGCATTATGGATGTCAAAGAGCATATTCCGACAACTCTTTATAACGCCGCGGATAACGATTTGCAGTTAATCGGAATTTCAAAGAAAAGAGTTTTCTTCTCTGTTTACTACGGAAGCAATCTTGAGTTTTTAACAATTGATAATGAAGCAAAAGAAAAGGTTTGCCGTTTCAGAGAAACAACCGATTACAGGCAAAATACGGGATTTGTTATGGAAAACGGATATCTTTACTATATCAGAAGAGATACCGAAAGCGGCGAGGGTCATTTCATCGTTCGTCAGAAATTCGGAAGTGAAAAAAACTTTGAACTTGCAAAAACCAATTGCAATATCGGTTATCCTATTGCCGATAAAAACAGGCTCTTTTATGCTGATTATAAGTCTGATAAACTCATTCTCAAAGAGTTCAATATGAACAGTAAAGAAACAAAAACAATGCTTAAAAGCGATAAACTCAGCGAAACCGACGGTATTTCTTTCTACCACGGCGGTGAATATGATTTCATCATCGGTGAAAAGAATTATAAGGCAAGTTCAAATCTGACTTCGTCAACGAATGTTATGAAGTTCAGCAAAGGGCATTGGAGTTATTAACAGTGCATAGTAGGGGCGGATATCATCCGCCCGAATTATAAGAGGTAGTGTTTTGGATAAGTATAAAAAGTTAGCGACAAACACAATAATATTTGCAATCGGAACCTTTTCATCAAAGGTTCTGAGTTTCCTGTTGATGCCGTTTGTAACAAGAATGATGCAAACAGGGGAGTACGGCGCTGCCGATTTGGTTCAGCAAACGGCAAATGTTTTGATTCCCATTGTTTTTTTGCAGATAAACAGCGCAGCGCTTCGCTTTGCGCTTGATAAGGCAGCGGATAAAAAGCAGGTTTTAAATGTCGGAGTAAGAACAACGCTCCAGGGATTTATTATTTTCCTTCTTCTGGCTTATCCCTTGAGCAGAATAACAATCAACGATTTCAGATTGGGCGATTATATCGGTTTGATATATGCCTTTGTTCTTGTTTCGGGAACGCGCCAACTCAGCCAGCAGTTTGTTCGCGGTATGGGCTATGTTAAAGTTTTTGCAATCGACGGAATTATTGCAACCGCAACAACTCTTTTGTTCACTATTCTGTTCCTCGGTCCGCTTAAATGGGGCGTTAACGGATATATCCTTGCAATTATCGCATCGGACGCTTGTTCGGTTGTCTTCCTTTTCACAACCTGCAAACTCTGGAAATATCTTTCACCGATGAAGATTCAAAAAGGGCTTAAAATTGATATGCTCAAATATTCGGTGCCCCTTATGCCGACCATAATCCTTTGGTGGATAATCAATGTTTCGGATAGATATATGGTAACATATTTTATTGGCTCTTCCGCTAACGGACTTTATACAGCCGCTTCAAAAATTCCGAATTTCATTATTATGTTTTCATCAATCTTCATTGACGCATGGCAATTATCCGCCGTTGATGAATACGATAACGAGGGCAGAGCGGATTTCTTCACTAAAGTGTTCAGAGTATATAGCGGCGGAGTTTTCACGGTTGCCTCGCTTCTCATTCTCTTTGCGCAACTTTTCACAAAAATTCTCGTTGCGCCCTCCTTCTATGAATCCTGGCGCTATGTTCCGATTTTGATTATCGCAACTTCAATGAGTTGCCATGTTAACTTCCTTGCAAGTGTTTATATGGCGGAAAAAAAGAGCGTTATGGCAATGGTAACGGCTCTTTCGGGCGCTTTAACAAATATTCTTCTCAACCTGATTTTAATCCCGAGAACGGGCGCAAACGGCGCCGCAATTGCAACTGTTGTTGCGTTTTTGGTTGTTTTCTCCTCAAGGGGTATGAACACAAGAAAATATGTTAAAATTAATTTCAAACCTCTGATTATTATTTCCGAAATAATGATTTTAGCCGCTCAGTGCGTTATTCTTCTTCTGGTAGAGGGCAGGGGCGCAACATACGCAATCGAAATATTCCTCGTTGCAGTTATGTTTATTATCAACATAAAGCCGATTAAAGAACTGATAACGCTTCTTGTTGATAAATTCCTGAAGAAAAAGAAAAGCAATTAAGAAGGTTATTAATTATTAGTTCTTGATTTTATTATAGTTTTAGAATATAATAGACAAAAAACTAATAATATGATAAAAATATAAACAAATTTTTGGAGGATTTGTATGAATAAACTTAATGTTTCACAAACAAAGAAAGCGATTGTTGATAAACTGTCGCACTATCATGGCGTTTCGCCTGAAAATGCTTCCGATATGCAGTTTTACAGTGCTGTTTCAATGCTTGTTCGCGATAAAATTGCTGAAATGAATGTTGAATTCAACCACGCTGCAAAGAATCAGGATTCAAAGAGAATCTATTATCTTTCAATGGAATTTTTGATGGGCAGAAGCCTTAAAAATAATCTCTATAACCTCGGCATAACCGAAACCGTTGAAAAAGCGCTTGAATCAATGGATGTTAAACTCAGCAATCTCTATGAGCAGGAGAGGGACGCAGGCCTCGGAAACGGCGGTCTCGGAAGACTTGCCGCTTGCTATCTTGACGGTCTTGCAACAAAAGGATTCCGCTCAATGGGATACTGCATCAGATACGAAGCAGGCATTTTCAAGCAGAAACTTGTTGACGGCTGGCAGACGGAACTTCCCGATATCTGGCTTCCCGGCGGTGAGGTCTGGCTTGTTCCGAGAATCGAAAGGTCAAGGGATGTTGTTTTCGAGGGAAGAATTGAAGAAAACTGGAACGGCGAATATCATAATGTTAATTATGTTGATGCAAATGTTGTAACCGCAGTTCCCTATGATATGTTTGTTTCAGGCAAGGGAAAGGGCGTTGCAAAACTTCGCCTCTGGGCTGCTAAAAAGCATGATTTGCTTGATATGGAAGCCTTCCGTCAGGGTCAGCATGTTAAGGCTCTTGAGCAGAGCGCAATGGCTGAGGCTATTTCAAAAGTCCTTTATCCCGCGGATGAAACCCCCGAAGGAAAGAGTTTAAGGCTCCGTCAGCAGTACTTCCTTGTTTCAGCGTCTGTTCAGGATATCATTCAGCGCCATTTAACCGAGTACGGAACTCTTGATAATCTTCCCGAAAAGGTTGCAATTCATATAAACGACACTCATCCGACCATGGCAATTCCCGAACTTATGAGAATTATGCTTGATGAATGCGGCTACGGCTGGGATGAGGCTTGGTCAATCGTAACAAGAACAGTTGCATACACAAACCACACTGTTCTTGCAGAAGCGCTTGAATGTTGGAGCGAAGAACTCTATTCAAGACTTCTTCCCAGAATTTATCAGATAACAAAAGAAATTGATAACCGTTTCAGAGCGTATGTCTGGAGCGCAACAGGGGATGCGGACAGAGTTGAAAGAATGGCGATTATTTCAAACGGCGCAGTTCGTATGGCAAACCTCTGCGTTGCAGGTTCCCACAGCGTTAACGGCGTTTCCGCTCTCCACAGCGAAATTCTTAAAGACACTCTTTTCAATGATTTTTATAAACTCACTCCCGAAAAGTTCAGCAATGTAACAAACGGAATCGCATTCAGAAGATGGATTTGCCAGTCGAACCCGAGACTTACGGAGTATATCACCTCCCTTATCGGAGATAAGTTCATAACCGAATCCGATGAACTTCTTAAACTCAGGGAGTTTGCAGATGATAAGAAAGTTCTTGCAGAACTTGCAGCAATCAAGCGTGAAAACAAAGTTCGTCTTGCTAAATACATCAAGAAAACAACCGGCTTTGAAGTTAATCCCGATTCGATTTTTGATGTTCAGGCTAAAAGACTTCACGAATATAAACGCCAGCAGTTGAATATTCTTAATATTATAGCGGAATATCAGATGCTCAAAGCGAATCCGAATGCGGATTTCTTCCCGAAAACATATATCTTTGCGGCTAAAGCAGCACCCGGATACAGAATGGCAAAACTCCTCATTCAACTTATTGATTCGCTTTCTCAACTCATCAATAACGACCCCGATGTCAACAAAAAACTCAGTGTTATCTTTATTGAGGACTACAGTGTAACTATTGCCGAACTCCTTATGCCTGCCGCAGATATTTCAGAGCAGATTTCTCTTGCGGGTAAAGAGGCTTCAGGAACGGGTAATATGAAACTTATGCTCAACGGCGCAGTAACTCTCGGAACTCTTGACGGAGCGAATGTTGAAATACACGAGGCTGTCGGAAGCGATAATATCTTCCTTTTCGGTCTTAAAACTCCCGAGGTTGAAGACCTTCATAGAAGCGGTTATTATCCGATGAATTACTATAATAATAATGAAGTTCTCAGAAACGCCGTTGATTTCATCAGCGCAGGAATCTGGGGAAGAAACTTCGAAGAGGTTGCAAATACTCTCAAGTATAACGACCCGTATATGACCCTTGCTGATTTCGCGGATTATCAGAAGGCTCAGGCTCTTGTTTCTGAAACTTATAAAAACACAGAGAAGTTCACAAGAATGAGCCTTATGAATATCAGCGGCGCAGGAATTTTCAGCGCAGACCGTGCAATTATGGACTATGCAAACAGAATCTGGCATACAAAGCCGATTGTTTTTGAAAAAGAAAGCGCTCCCGCACCGAAAAAATCAACAAAAAAGCCTGCCAAAGAGGAAAAGGCTGAAAAGGTTAAAAAACCTCTCAAAAAGGCAAGCAAGAAAAAATAAGAAAGTTATTGGTAAGCAGTGGTCGGTGAATTTCTGCCGCTGCTTACCGCTAATTAAAAATGACAGTTTTCAACTCCCGAAAAACTGAATATAAATCCCTCATACGCGCTATCAAAGTCGGCGAGGCGGTTAAACTGAGAATTTGCGTTCCGCGTTCTATGAAGTGCAACGGAGCGCTTCTTTGTGTTACCAAAGATTGGGAAAGCACTGTTTATTATAATATGTTCTGGGCAGGGCTGACGGATAACGATTGCGAATTCTGGGAAATTCATTTCACGGCAACAAGTTCGGGGCTTTATTGGTACCATTTTGAACTTGAAACTCCGTGGGGCAAGAATTTCATAACAAATTCGGGCAACGGAATCGGCGATATAACAATCGAAGGCGGCGAGTTTCAGCAAACCGTTTATGATGAGGATTATGAAACGCCGAATTGGTTCAAAGGCGGTATTATTTATCAGATTTTTCCCGATAGATTCTATAATTCGGGCAGCAAAAAAGAAGGCGTTCGCCCCACAAGAGTTATGAGAAAGTGGGGAGAGGAACCTTTCTGGGCTGAAGAGCAGATGGGCGGAATATGGAATAACGATTATTTCGGCGGCGACCTTAAAGGAATCGAGCAAAAACTGCCCTATATCAAAGAACTCGGAGTTAACTGCATATATCTCAATCCGATTTTCGAGGCTAATTCAAACCATAGATACGATACAGCCGATTATGAAAAAATCGACCCCTTGCTCGGCAGTGAAGAGGATTTGAAATCCCTTTGCAAAGAGGCTGATAAACTCGGTATTTCAATTATTCTTGACGGCGTTTTTTCCCACACGGGGTGCGACAGCAAGTATTTCAATATGTTTGGTAATTATGACTGCGTCGGCGCGTATAATTCAAAAAGCAGCCCGTATTTCCCCTGGTATAAATTCATTGATTATCCCGATGATTATCAGTGCTGGTGGGGAATAAAACTTCTTCCCGAAGTTATAGAGGAAAATGAGGAATACAGAAAATATATCTGTTCGCAAAACGGCATTTTAAGAAAATGGCTCAGATGCGGAATAAGGGGTTGGAGGCTTGATGTTGCCGATGAACTTCCCGATATTTTCCTTGATGATTTAAGAAAAGCGGTTAAAGAGGAAAAGCAAGACGCAGTTATTATCGGCGAAGTCTGGGAGGACGCAACAACCAAAATAGCCTATGGCGCAAGAAGAAGATATCTTCTCGGCAAACAACTCGACAGTGTTATGAACTATCCTTTTGCGGACTGCGTTCTGAACTTTGTTAAATACCAAAATGCGGATGTTTTCTTTAATGAAGTTATGAGCATTATCGAAAACTATCCCAAAGAAGCGCTTGATATTCTTATGAATCATATCGGAACTCACGATACGGAAAGGGCGATAACGCGTCTTGTCGGCGATAATCCCGAAGGACACGACAGATATTGGCAGTTTGAGCATAACAAACTCGACGATGATTCGTATTTCAGAGGCGTTTCGCTGATGAAAATTGCCTCCCTTGTGCAATTCACTCTTCCGGGCGTTCCCTCAATATACTATGGCGATGAAATCGGAATGCAGGGTATGAAGGACCCGTTCAACAGGGAGTGTATGCAGTGGGATAATATCAATGAGGAACTTCTCAGATGGTATAAGCGCCTCGGCGAAATAAGAAACGGTTGCAGCGCATTTGTTGACGGAGAATTTATTCCCGTTTATTGCTCCCATAAAACAATTGCTTATAAAAGAGCGGGGGAGGAAAACGAAGTTTTGATTGCTGTTAATCTTGATGATGAAGAGCAGGAACTTGAAATAGGAGGCGAATGGGATAATTCCTATGCAATCTTCGGTGAGAGTTCATGGGGCGGAAAACTAATCCTCGCGCCGTTCAGATATGCTGTTTTATCAAGATAAAATACATTTTTTACGGATGCTTTTGCATCCGTTTTTTTATGATTTATTTCTGAAAAATGATAAAAAATTATTGACAAACGATAATTTCAGTGGTATAACAAAGGTGAAATTTGGAAAAAAGGAAGATGATTATGGATAAAAAATCAACAACTCTTTGTCAGTTCGTTATAAGGCTGTGCTGTTTTTTACTTCTCGGAGCGGTTATTGCATTTCCGTTTTTAATGAAGAAAAATGAGGGTGAAGCGTTTTTCTTCGTTATGATTGCAACGCACGGAAAATATCTGATATATCCTTTTTATGCCGTTGTTCCGGCAGGGTATATCGCGCTGATTTGCCTTGATAAGATTATGGGAAACATCAGAAAAGACATTGTTTTTGATATGAAAAATGTTAAACTGATGAATATTATTGTAGGCTGTTGCTTATATGCTGCAGCGGTGGGTTTAATATCATATATAATAATTGCGCTGACATATAAATCAATAGAAACGGTTATTCTGCTTGCTTTCGGCGAGGCTTTTGTTGCGCTTGTTGTTCGGGTTTTGTGCAATGTTTTCAGAAAAGCAATTGAAATCAAAGAAGATAATGACTTGGTGGTGTGAGTATGATAGTAATTAATTTAGATGTTATGCTTGCAAAAAGAAAAATGAGTTCGCTTGAACTTGCAAATAAAATCGGAATAACTCAGGCAAATCTTTCAATTCTCAAAACGGGTAAAGCAAGGGCTATCAGGTTTTCAACGCTTGATGCAATCTGCAAGGAACTTGATTGCCGGGTTGCGGATATTATTGAATACAGGAAGGATTAGTTATGGAAAACAACACGAAT
>JAFYFO010000226.1 GCA_017543725.1 Eubacterium sp. | reverse complement strand
TTAATATACTGAAAATTGAAAACTTAAAATTTAATAATGAATAATTTCGGGGCGCGGAAATGCGCCGAGATTATTTACTTTGTTTCATTTAAATGTTAATCAAATCATTAAGTATTCACCGCGGGTCGTCGAGGGCGTCGACCCCTACAATTGTCCGAGCGAAGCGAGTAACCGAAATTCGTAATTCGTCACTCGTAATTCGTAATTTTTATCGGGAGGGCGCGGAGACCCTCCCCTACCAACGCGCAACTCAATTATTGTCCGAGCGAAGCGAGTAACCAAAATTTTCCATTTTGCATTTTGCATTTTACATTAAGATGGGGCTGCCTCACTTCCGTGAGACAGCCCCTTTCAATGGGAATGTTTTTTATTTGAAATATTCTTTTGCAGATTTGAAAATCTTCATATCATATTCACCGGGAACATTCATATATAATCCCTCGCCGATACGCTCCGAGTGACCCATTTTGCCGAGAACTCTGCCGTCGGGCGATGTGATACCCTCAATAGCATAGAACGAGCCGTTAACATTGAAATCAATATCAAGAGTCGGGTTGCCCTCAAGGTCGCAATACTGAGTTGCAACCTGACCGTTTTCAATAAGGCTTTCAAGAAGTTCATCGCTTGCTATAAATCTTCCCTCGCCGTGGGACACGGGAACATTATATATTTCGCCGACTTCGGTGTGCGCAAGCCACGGGGATTTGTTTGATGCAACGCGCGTTCTGACAATTCTTGACTGGTGGCGTCCGATTGTGTTGAATGTCAGGGTCGGGCAGGTTTCATCCGCTTCAATAATCTTTCCGAACGGAACAAGACCGAGTTTGATAAGCGCCTGGAAGCCGTTGCAAATGCCTGCCATAAGACCGTCGCGATTATCAAGAAGGTCTGAAACAGCGTCTTTAACATCTGCGTTTCTGAAAAACGCGGTTATGAATTTACCGCTTCCGTCGGGCTCGTCGCCTCCTGAAAAACCTCCGGGAATAAAGACTATCTGCGACTCTCTGACCTTCTTAGCGAAGGTTTCAACGCTGTTTAAAATACCGTCCTTGCTCATATTGTTTATAACAAAGATTTCAGGCTCAAGTCCTGCGTCTGCGGCAGATTTTGCAGTATCGTATTCGCAGTTTGTTCCCGGAAATGCGGGAATAAGAATTTTCGGCTTTGCGCATTTGATTGCCGGAGCAACTCTTTCCTTTGCTTCATAGGAAACAACGGGAGCCTCGGTTTTATCCGCCCTTGCTCTGCTCGGATAAACGCTTTCGAGTTTGTTTTCATAGCAGGAAAGAAGAGCGCCCATATCGGCTTTTTCGTTTTTATACTTAATTTCTGAGCCGTTTTCAACCGTTCCGATAAGTTTTCCCGCAGTTTCATCATCCGTTTCAACAATGAAGGAGCCGTATTTATATCCGAAAAGTTCCTCCATACTCAGTTCATCGGAAAACTTAAATCCGAATCCGTTTCCAATGCACATTTTGAAAACCGCTTCGGCAATACCGCCGATTGACGGGGTGTAAACAGAATATGCCTTGCCCTCTCTGATAAGCGAGGTAACTTTGTTGAAAACTTTAATTAAAGACTCTGATTTGGGAAGAGCGTTTTCATCATATTCGGGAGAGATTAAAACCGCCTTGCTTCCTGCTTTTTTGAAATCGTTTGAAATTATATCTTTTGTTTTTTCGGTTGTAACCGCAAAGGAAACAAGAGTTGGCGGAACATCTATATCTTCAAAACTTCCGCTCATCGAATCCTTTCCCCCGACTGAACCGACTCCGAGTTCAAGTTGAGCCTTATATGCTCCGAGAAGGGCTGAAAGCGGTTTGCCCCAGCGGCTTGATTCGTTTCCGGGATGCTCAAAGTATTCCTGGAAAGTTAAATAAACCTGTTTGAAGGAAGTGCCCGAGGCAATAAGTTTTGCAACGCTTTCAACAACCGCGAGATATGCGCCGTGATAGGGGCTTTGCTCCGCGATAAAGGGATTATATCCCCAAGCCATAAGCGAGCAGGTGTCGGTATGTTTCTTTTCAACGGAAACTTTCTGAACCATTGCCTGAGCAGGAGTTAACTGATTTTTTCCGCCGAAGGGCATAATAACCGTTCCTGCGCCGATTGTTGAATCAAATCTTTCGGAAAGTCCTCTTTTCGAGCAGATATTCAAATCGGATAAGAGTTCTTTATAACCCTCTGAAAAACTCTGAGGAATTTCTTTTGAATATTTATCAGCCTTCGCAGCCCTGATATCAATATGCTTTTCAGCGCCGTTTGAATCGAGGAAACTTCTTGAAATATCAACGATTTTTTTGCCGTGCCAGTTCATAACAAGGCGTGCCTCTTCCGTTACAACTGCAACAGGCGTTGCGCTGAGGTTTTCCTCTTTTGCCATTGAGATGAATTTTTCGGCGTCGTTTTTATCAACAACAACCGCCATTCTTTCTTGGCTTTCGCTGATTGCAAGTTCTGTTCCGTCAAGACCTTCATATTTCTTCGGAACTTTATCAAGGTCTATTTCAAGTCCGTCTGCAAGTTCACCGATTGCAACGGAAACTCCGCCTGCGCCGAAATCATTGCATTTTTTAATGAGATTGCAGGCGTCTTTTCTTCTGAAAAGCCTTTGAAGTTTTCTTTCTTCGGGAGCGTTACCCTTTTGAACTTCCGCTCCGCATTTTTCAACGGAAGAAACAGTGTGCGCCTTTGAAGAGCCCGTTGCGCCGCCGATTCCGTCGCGGCCTGTTGCTCCGCCGAGAAGAATAATTATATCCCCTGCAACGGGCTTTTCACGGCGAACATTCTCTTCGGGTGCGGCTGCAACAACCGCGCCGATTTCCATTCTTTTTGCGGCATAGCCATCGTGATAAAGTTCGTCAACAATTCCCGTTGCAAGACCAATCTGGTTTCCGTATGAAGAATATCCCGCTGCGGCGCCCGTTACGATTTTTCTCTGAGGAAGTTTGCCCTTGATTGTTTCTTCAACAGGTTTGAGTGGGTCCGCCGCGCCTGTTATACGCATTGCGCCGTAAACATATGCTCTGCCTGAAAGCGGGTCGCGGATTGCGCCGCCTATGCAGGTTGCCGCGCCGCCGAAGGGCTCAACTTCGGTTGGGTGGTTGTGGGTTTCATTTTTGAAAAGAAGAAGCCACGGCTCTTCTTTGCCGTCAACTGTAACATTGATTTTAACCGTGCAGGCGTTTATTTCATCCGATTCATCAAGACCTGTTAATCTGCCGTCTGCCTTGAGCGCTTTGGCGGCAAGAGTTGCGATATCCATAAGACAAATCGGAGAGGTTGTGGCGAGTTCTTTTTTCTTTGCAAGATATTCGTTATACGCCTTTTCAACGATTTCATCTTCAAAGGTTACCGAATCAATAACGGTTAAAAATGTTGTGTGGCGGCAATGGTCGCTCCAATAGGTGTCCGCCATTCTGATTTCGGTTATAGTCGGATTTCTCTTTTCCGAAATAAAATACTGCTGACAGAATTTTATATCATCCAAATCCATTGCAAGACCGAGTTCGTTTATAAGATTCTGAAGTCCGCTCTCATCAAGTTCGGTGAAGCCTTCCATTGTTGCAACGCTGTCGGGCATATCATAGGGAATGTTGAGCGTTTTCGGAAGTTCAAGCGAGGCTTCACGCGAATCAACGGGGTTGATAACATATTTTTTAACCGCCGCTATTTCTTCCTTTGTTAAATCGCCGTATAAAACATAAACCTTTGCGGCGCGGACAATCGGTCTTTCACCGCAGGAAATAAGCTGAATACACTGAGCGGCTGAATCGGCTCTCTGGTCGAACTGACCCGGAAGGTATTCAACAGCGAAAACGGCGTTTCCGTCAAGCGCGGGCTCTTTATATGTTATATCGGTCTGGGGTTCCGAAAAAACAGTTTTAACCGCGGTTTCAAAGAGTTCTTCGGTTATGTTTTCAGCGTCGTATCTGTTAAGAATACGAAGATTTGTTATTGAATTGATTTTAAGAAAATCCCTGATTTCCGAAAGAAGCGAAGCCGCTTCGTTTGCAAGGTTTTCTCTTTTTTCAACAAATATTCTGTATACCATAATTACACCTCTGCCAAAAGCGCTTTAGCGCCGATATCTTTGCGGAAATAAGCGTTTTCAAAGTTTATTCTTTCAACATCCTTATATGACGCCTCAATCGCTTCCCTGAGCGTTTTTCTTATTTCTGTTACGCCGAGAACTCTTCCGCCGTTTGTTAAGAGTTTTTCGTTTTCGAGTTTAGCGCCCGCAACAAAAACTCTGTCCTGAATATCCTCGGGAATTGTTATTTCATAGCCCTTGCCGTATTTAACGGGATATCCCCGGCTTGCCATAATAACGCAGCAGGCTTTTTTATCGCTGAACTTAACTTCGCACTCATCAAGAGACCCGTTTGTTACCGCCTGCATAATTTCAAGCAAATCGCTTTCAAGAAGCGGAAGAACAACCTGGGTTTCAGGGTCGCCGAAACGGCAGTTATATTCAATAACCTTGGGTCCGTTTTCGGTTATCATAAGTCCGAAATAAAGACATCCTTTAAAAGTTCTTCCCTCTTTATTCATCGCCTCGATTGTCGGAATAAAGATTTCCTTCATACATCTTTCGGCAATTGCTTCGGAATAATAGGGATTTGGTGCGATTGTTCCCATACCGCCGGTATTGAGCCCCTTATCGCCGTCGCCTATTCTTTTATGGTCCATTGATGAAACCATCGGTTTAACTGTTTTTCCGTCCGTGAAAGCAAGAACGGAAACTTCCGGACCTGTCAGAAATTCTTCGATAACAACGGTGTCGCCGCTTTTTCCGAAGGCTTTATCCTGCATCATTGAAATGAGAGCGCTTTTTGCCTCCTCCCTCGTCTGAGCAATGATAACGCCCTTGCCAAGAGCAAGTCCGTCAGCCTTGACAACTGTTGGAATGGGGCAGGTTTCAACATACGAGAGCGCTTTTTCAAGATTATCAAAAGTTCTGAATTCTGCAGTTGGAATTCCGTATTTCTTCATAAGTTCTTTTGAAAAAGCCTTGCTTCCCTCGATTATTGCAGCCTCAGCGCGCGGACCGAAGCAGGGTATGCCCTTTTCCTCAAGCGCATTGACACAGCCGAGGACAAGCGGGTCATCGGGAGTTACAACCGCATAATCAATGCTTTCTTTAACTGCAAAATCAACAATTTTTTCAATATCCGTTGCGCCGATATCAACGCATTTTGCGTCTTTTGCAATTCCTCCGTTTCCGGGAAGCGCAAATATTTCTTCAACTTCTTTGTTTTCTTTAAACTTTTTGATTACGGCGTGTTCTCTTCCTCCGCCGCCTACTACCAATATCTTCAAACTGCTAACCTCTTTACTATCAGTGGTGGAATAATCTCATACCTGTGAATGCCATAACCATACCGAGTTTATCGGCTCTTTCGATAACGGCGTCGTCACGGATTGAACCGCCCGGCTCAGCAACATATTTAACACCGCTTGCCGCAGCGCGCATAATATTGTCATCAAACGGGAAGAAAGCGTCCGAGCCGAGAGCAACTCCGTCAAGAGTGCTGAGATATGCTCTTTGTTCTTCTTTTGTGAAAGGCTCGGGCTGAGCGGTGAAGTATTTCTGCCAAACGCCGTCTGAGCAAACATCTTCTTCATTCTGATTGATATATCCGTCGATAACATTATCTCTTATCGCGCGTCCGATTTCATCCTTGAAAGGAAGGTTGAGAACCTTATCGCTCTGGCGAAGGAACCAGGTGTCCGCCTTGCTTCCCGCAAGACGGGTGCAGTGGATTCTTGACTGCTGGCCCGCGCCGACTCCGATAGCCTGTCCATTATAAGCGTAGCAAACCGAATTTGACTGAGTGTATTTAAGAGTTATAAGCGCGATAACAAGGTCTTTAAGTGCGCTTTCGGGGAACTGCTTGTTTTGAGTTACAATATTTGAAAGAACGCTTTCGTCAATTCTATAATCGTTTCTTCCCTGCTCAAAAGTTATTCCGAAAACCTGCTTTTTCTCCTGTTTTGCAGGAACATAGTTTTCATCAATTTTAACTATATTATAGTTGCCGCCGCGCTTTGTTTTAAGTATTTCAAGCGCCTCGTCGGTGTAGCCGGGAGCGATAACGCCGTCGGAAACCTCTCTTTTTATAAGTTTTGCTGTTGTTGAATCGCAAACATCCGAAAGGGCAACCCAATCGCCGAATGAACACAGTCTGTCCGTTCCTCTTGCTCTTGCATAAGCGCAGGCAAGCGCAGATTCATCAAGGTTTTCAATATCGTCAACAAAGCAAGCCTTTTTGAGTTTTTCATCAAGGGGAAGTCCGATTGCCGCAGAGGTCGGGCTGACATGCTTGAAAGAAGCGGCTGCGGGCATTCCCAGAGCGGCTTTGAGTTCACAAACAAGTTGCCATGAATTAAAAGCGTCGAGAAAATTTATATATCCTGGTTTTCCTGCAAGGATTTCAATGGGAAGTTCGCCGCCGTCTTCCATATAGATTTTTGCAGGTTTCTGGTTTGGATTGCATCCGTATTTAAGTTCAAATTCTTTCATATCGCACCTCGCTTATTTATTCTTGTTTATTATTCTTATTTCCTCGCTCTTTGTTTCCAAATCAGTGCAGGAAACGAAAAGCGAAATTTTATTATCTTCATCAAGCGAATTCCAGAGAGCGTTTGTGAATTCATCAATATCATTTGGAATGAAAACTCTTTCGGGCTCGCCCCGGAAGGTCGGAATCGGGTTGCCGTCGCAAACATAGGTGTGAATAAAATGTCCGAGACCTGCTTTTGAAGGGTAGGAGAAAGTGTATCTTGCGCAGTCGCTTCCCTCTTCGTCAATGCTTTTGAGAATGCTCATTTTATATGAAAAATCATTATCCGCAAAAGTTATCATTGAACTGATTCTCGGAGTGAAATTCGGCTTATCGGGCTCAAAACATCTTGTTTCAAGCGCCTGCTCAAAGGTTTTGCCCTCCTTGAGCGCCTCAAAAATCGTGTCTGTCTGGTCGCCGTTTGTTGCTATGAAATTGTTTTCAAGTTTTCTTGCAGCGGCATAGATGATAAGGCTCGGGTCCTCAACCTTTGAAGCGTCAAAAGGCTCTGTGTAAAGAACGCCGTCTTTAAGGCTGAAAACTCTGTTTCTGCTGTTTTCGCTTCTGCCCATTATGAAGTATGCGCAAAGCGCCTTTTTGCCGTTTTCGCTCTTTCCGCAAACAATTCCGCGTCCGACATAGGAATTGCCCTCAACTGCTTCACCTATTTTTTTGATTTCATAAATATTCATATTAATTCCCATAGCCTTTCTGCCCACAAATTGATTATAAAAATTCACACACTATACTTTCCCTTGTTGGGCATACAAGGCGTATAATGGGAATTATAGCCATCGCTCGTTGTCGCTTGCGGCAAACTGAGCGGGCAATATAATCTGTATTAGTGTGAATTTTCACACTAATGCTCCTTGTCTGTTCTCTGAGATTTCTTTGCAAACCTTTTCGGCAGCGGCGGGAAGTATTTTCCACTCCGCCTGTTCCATAACTCTTTTCTGAAGAATTTCGGGCGTGTCGCCCTCTTTAATCTCAACGGCTTTCTGAAGAATTATTCTTCCGCCGTCGGGAATTTCGTTAACAAAATGAACTGTTGCGCCCGTTACCTTAACGCCGTAGCCGAGCGCCGCCTCGTGAACTTTAAGTCCATAGAAGCCTTCTCCGCAAAAAGAAGGAATCAGCGAGGGATGAACATTGATTATTCTTTCGGGATAGCGCTTTGTGAAGTCCTCGCTTAAAATCTTCATAAAGCCCGCAAGAATAATGAGTTCGATTTCATTCTCTTCAAGGGTTTTTATAATCGCCTCTTCAAACGCTTTTTTGCTTTCAAAATTTCTTTTCAGGATTACCGATGTTTTAATCTGTGCCTTTTTTGCTCTTTCAAGCGCAAACGCATTTTCGTTATCGGAAATAACAAGGCACAGTTTTCCATGCTGCAATCTGCCGCTTTTTTCAAAATCAATAAGCGCCTGAAGATTTGTTCCGCCGCCCGAAACAAGAACGGCTATTTTAGTTTTTTCCGCCATAATTTATACCAACTCGATTTTTTTATCGCTTTCAACAACTTCGCCGAGGATATATGCCTCTTCGCCGTTTGCTTTAAGAATTTCAAGCGCCTTTTGCGCCTGCTCTTTTGCAACAACAACGCTCATTCCAACGCCCATATTGAAGGTGTTGAACATATCGCGGCGGCTGATATTTCCCTCTTTTTCAATCATATCGAATATGGGAAGAACTCTGACATCCGCCTCTTTGATAACAACGCCGAGTCCGTCGGGAATACTTCTCGGAATGTTTTCATAAAATCCGCCGCCGGTTATATGGGAAATTGCGAAAACATCAACCTCTTCAAGAAGCGCCAGAATCGGCTTAACATAGATTTTTGTCGGTGTTAAAAGCGTTTCAAGAATGCTCTTGCCGCCGAGTTCTTCAAGGGGCTGTTTTGCGCTCCGGCTTTCAATATCAAAAACTTTTCTGACAAGCGAAAATCCGTTTGAATGAACGCCGCTTGAAGGAAGCGCCAAAACAATATCGCCCGCTTTCATTTCTTTATTATCAATTATTTTATCCTTATCAACAACGCCCGTGCAGTAGCCTGCAAGGTCGTATTCCTTTTCGGGATAAAATCCGGGCATTTCAGCGGTTTCGCCGCCAATCAGCGCGGCGCCCGACTGAACGCAGCCGTCGCAAACGCCCTTAACAATTTCGGCAATTCTTTCGGGAAAGTTTTTTCCGCAGGCAATATAATCAAGGAAGAAAAGCGGTTTTGCGCCGCAGCAGATTATATCGTTAACGCACATTGCAACGCAGTCTATGCCGATTGTATCGTGTTTATCCGCTTCAAATGCAAGTTTCAGTTTTGTTCCGACTCCGTCCGTTCCCGAAACAAGAACGGGCTTTGAAATGCCTGTTAAATCAAGTTCAAAAAGACCGCCGAATCCGCCTATTCCGCTCATAACGCCCGCTGTTGAAGTTTTTGCGATATGCTCTTTCATAAGTTCAACAGCCCTGTATCCTGCGGTTATATCAACGCCCGCTTTTGCATAACTTTCACTTTTTGAATTAAGGTTCATAGTTTATTCCTTTCCGTTCCAGCAATAAGTGCAAAGATTCTCTCTCGGAATTCCGATAGCCTCAATAATTCCGTCAAGGGTCTGGAATTCAAGGGAAGCAAAACGAAGTTTTTCGCAGATTGAATCCCTGAGTTTCTTTCCGCGCTCGGTTTTGGTATCTATATATTCATCAATATGGTTGAAGCCCTCTTCACCCTCAAGTTCCATAATAACTCTTCTTGCAATAAGTTCCATATCGCTTGTTGCTCTTGAAAAGTTGAGATATTTGCATCCGAACATAATCGGAGGGCAGGCGCTTCTTATATGAACTTCTTTCGCGCCGTGTTCATAAAGAAAATCAACCGTTTCTTTCATCTGAGTTCCGCGGACAATTGAATCGTCAACAAAGAGCAGGCTCTTGTTTTTGATTAAATCCTCAACGGGAATCAGTTTCATTTTTGCAATTTTGTTTCGGTCTTTCTGATTGGTCGGCATAAAACTTCTCGACCAGGTCGGAGTGTATTTGATAAACGCTCTTGCAAACGGAACGCCGCTTTTTGTTGCGTATCCGATTGCGTGTGCCGTTCCCGAATCGGGAACACCGCCGACATAATCAATATCGGAAGTGTTTTTACCGTCTTTATCGTTTTGAGCCATTATTGAGCCGTTTCGGCAGCGCATAACTTCAACGTTAACGCCCTCATATGAAGAGGTCGGATAGCCGTAGTATGTCCAGAGGAAAGAGCAGATTCTCATTTTCTTTTCCGCTTTTGAAAGGGTTTTTATGCCGTCTGCCGAAATTTCAACAATTTCGCCGGGTCCGAGTTCCTTTTCATCCGTGTAGCCGAGTTTCTTATAGGCAAAATCCTCGAATGAAACGCAGTAGGCGTTTTCTCTCTTTCCCGTTACAATCGGGAGCCTGCCGAGTTTATCCCTTGCCGCAATAATTCTTCCGTCATTTGTCAGAAGCAGGATTGAAGCAGTTCCCTCAATAACGCTCTGGGCAAATTTTATGCCCGAAACAAAATCTTCTTTCTGGTTAATCAGCGCCGATAAAAGTTCTGTTGAATTAACTCCCCCGCCGTTCATTGCACAGAACTGACCCCCGTTATCTTTGAAATATTTCTGAATCAGTTCGTCTGCGTTTGTTATAATTCCTATCATACAAAGGGCATAAAGTCCGAGAGATGAGCGAATCAGAAGGGGTTGGGGGTCGTAATCGCTTATGCATCCGATTGCGGATGTTCCTTCCATTTCGCTATATATATTTTCAAACTTTGTGCGGAAAGGAGAATTAGTTATATTATGTATTTTTCTCTGAAGACCTTTTTCCTCATCATAAACCGCAACGCCGCCTCGTCTTGTTCCGAGGTGTGAATGATAGTCCGTTCCGAAAAAAACATCCGATATAACGCTTCCCTTTCCAACTGCACCGAAAAATCCACCCATTTTTTGTTCTCCTATATATTATTACAGATTGCTGTTACCGAGTAAACGAAAAGCCGCAAAACGCGCAACGCGAAACGCAAAACGCGCAACGCGAAACTCTCAATTATTCTCCAAACACTCTGCGCATCATTTCGTTATATGCGTCTTCAACTCCGCCCATATCCCTGCGGAAACGGTCTTTATCAAGTTTTTCGCCTGTTTCACTGTCCCAGAAACGGCAGGTATCGGGAGAAATTTCATCGGCAAGAACTATGGTCCCATCCGAAAGGCGTCCGAACTCAAGCTTGAAATCAACCAGATCGACCTTTCTCTCCTTGAAGAACTTCTTCATTACTTCATTGGTCTTGAACGCAAGCTCCTTGATCCGCGCGATCTCGGCCTTGGTAGCAAGCTTCAGTGCCAGTGCATGATACTCGTTGATCAGGGGATCGCCGAGCTCATCATTTTTATAAGAAAACTCTATGGTCGGCTCATCAAATACAATGCCCTCTTCTACTCCGTAATGCTTCGCAAATGAACCTGCGCTGATATTTCTGATGATAACCTCAAGCGGAACTATCGATACTTTCTTAACAAGAGTATCACGATCGTTCAGTTCTTCCACGAAATGAGTGGGAACGCCTTCCTTTTCAAGTACCTGCATCATAAAATTCGTAACGCGGTTGTTGATCGCGCCCTTACCGGAAATGGTACCCTTCTTCAAACCGTTGAACGCAGTCGCGTCATCCTTGTAATGAACCAGAAGTACCTCGGGATCATCTGTTGCAAATACCTGTTTTGCCTTACCCTCATAGAGCATTTCTTTCTTTTCCATGATGTCCTCCCATAATTTTGATAAAATCCGGGAAGCGCCGATATTTACATTCCGGCGTTTCCAAACAGCACCGCTTATTTGAAAAAATCAAACGCCTATATTCTATCAAACAATCAAATTCCAGTCAAGGCAAACACGTATTCAATTTGAATGATCATGCCTCGTCTTTGCCCGCCGCTTCATCGATCATTTTGAAGATTGTTTCGGTCGCATCGGCCTGTTTGGCGGTCTTCATGGTTTCGATATATTTTTCCCTGTTGTCGTAGACCTCGTTGATCGCTTCAAGCAGAGTCTCATTGGTAAGTCGCGATTCATCGAGTACATAACTGTATCCCTGTTTCTCAAAGGATTCCGCATTCAGGATCTGGTCTCCCCTGCTGGCAGCTGCAGACAACGGGATCAGGATGTTGGGTTTTGCAAGAGCCAATATCTCACATACGGCGTTGGCACCGGCACGTGAAACCACCACGTCTGCTATCGCGAAGAGGTCTTTGAGCTCCTTGCTGATGTACTCGAACTGCTTGTATCCGATAGTGTTGTCGTATGACGGGTCATTCTTGCCCTTGCCGCACAGATGGATAACATTGTATTTCATGAGCAGCGTGGGAAGCAGATTCCTCACCGCCTCATTGATCGCTGCCGCCCCCGTGCTTCCGCCGACTACCATGATCACAGGCTTCTTGCCGTCGAACTCGCAGAACTCGAGTCCGCGCTGCCGGTCTCCCGTGAACAGTTCCTTGCGCAGCGGCGTTCCGGTATGTACCGCCTTGCCCTGAGGCAGATAATCAAGCGTTTCCGCAAAATTACAGCACACCTTGTCTGCCTTCGGGATGCATAATTTGTTGGCAAGTCCCGGGGTCATATCCGATTCATGGATTATCACGGGAATCTTGCATTTCTTCGCGGCAAACACCACAGGAACCGCAACAAACCCGCCTTTTGAAAATACCACATCCGGCCGGAGCTGCTTCATCAGCTTCTTCGCTTCGCGCATTCCCTTCATGACCCTGAACGGATCCGAGAAGTTCTTAAGGTCAAAATAACGTCTCAGCTTACCCGAAGAGATCCCGTAATAAGTGATCCCCATTCCTTCGATCAGCCCTTTCTCGATGCCGGAATACGACCCGATATAGCTGATCTCGTAATCGGCTTCGCGCAGGCGCTCGATAAGCGCCATATTGGGCGTAACATGACCTGCCGTACCTCCGCCCGTCAAAACAATCTTTTTCAAAATCAAGACCTCCGATTCAGTTCATCATTTTACAACAGCATCATCACTTACAAGTACGCCCAGAAGCGCGCTCTTTAATGCATTGGCCAGCTGATCGGGGCACGAGGTCGGCTTGAACCCGCATTTGATACCTTCCATGCGTGAAATGGCCTCATTGACTTCCATACCTTCAACAAGCCTCGCAACGCCCTGAGTATTGCCGTTGCAGCCTCCGGTGAACCTGACCGCGGTAACCACCTTCTTGCCGTCCTTATTCACTATGTCGAAGTTGATCTTCGTCGAGCAGGTGCCCTGGGTTTTGTATTCGTACATGTATTGTTCCTCGCTTTCTGTATTGTCACCTCATTCACAGCAATATCGTAAACGGTCCGTCGTTGAGCAGTTCCACCTTCATATCCGCCCCAAATTCGCCGTGGCGCACGATCGGAACACGCTGTGAACAATAATCCACAAAATGCTCATATATCCTCTCCGCCAGATCGGGCGGTGCCGCAAGCGTGAACCCCGGCCTGTTGGAGCTTGTATCCGCATACAGCGTAAACTGGGACACTATAAGCAGCTCGCCTTCACCCTGCGCAAGATTCAGATTCGTCTTGCCGTTCTCGTCTTCAAAAATACGGAGTTTCAGAAGCTTTTCCGCATATTTGTCAGCTGTTTTCTCATCATCTTCACGGCCCACCCCGAGCAGAACAAGGTAGCCTTTACCGATACGTGCGGTCTCTGTCCCGTTTATCGTTACCGATGCGTGCTGTACACGCTGTATTACAAGTTTCATTTAATGTCCTCTGCCATCATTCCGCGGTTTTGTCAGGTCCGCATAACAGACCGGTTACCTTCTCCCATAAACGGGGAAAACTTAACCGAAAATATCTGCATTCACTTCGTTATTTCCTTCAGGAACGATTCTCCTGCGATCCCTTCGTTGATACCGAATACATCAAGTATCGTTGCCCCGATATCCGAGAAACCGGTCCTCGTGCCGAGATCGACTCCGTTCTTCAGATTGCGGCCATATACAACGATCGGAATGTACTCCCTCGAATGATCCGTCGAAGGCGTGCACGGATCGCATCCGTGGTCAGCCGTGATCATAAGGATATCGTCGTCGCGGAGCTTCTCAAGCAGTTCTGGAAGCCTTCTGTCAAAATAAGTCAGAGCCTTCGCGTATCCTTCCGGATCGTTGCGATGCCCGTAGAGCATATCATAATCAACAAGATTTGTAAATGAGAGTCCGTTAAAATCCTTATCCGCATTTTCGATCGTTCTGTTGATCCCGTCCTCGTTGCTTACGGTACGCACATAATCGGTAATGCCTTCTTCGGCAAATATATCGATGATCTTGCCGACCGAAAGGACATCATAACCCTTTTTCTTCAAAATATCAAGCATTGTATCCTTCGGAGGTTCAACCGAGAAATCGTGACGGCGCGGAGTCCTTGTATAAGGCCATTCTCCTTCAAACGGACGCGCGATGACTCTTCCTACGGCAAGGTCTCCCGTGAGCATCTCGCGGGCTATTCTACAATAGTCGTACAGAGTCTCTACCGGTACCACATCTTCATGCGCAGCAATCTGAAATACACTGCCCGCGGAAGTATAGCAGATCAGCGCTCCGGTCTCCACATGCTCGCGGCCGTAATCCCTGATGACATCCGTTCCCGAATAAGGCTTGTTGCACAGCAGCTTTCTTCCGACACGTTTTGAAAATGCTTCCATGAACTCATCGGGAAATCCGTCCGGGAATGTGGGCATGGGCTTTGTGGAAATAAGTCCCGCGATCTCCCAGTGGCCGGT
>JAFYFO010000022.1 GCA_017543725.1 Eubacterium sp. | reverse complement strand
GTTATCTGCATCGGCGTTTTCATTGCAGGGCTGATAATTTCGGTTTTAAGCCTGATATTCGGAATGGCAGTGTTTGGATGATGAATAAAGAAAAAGATTATTTAATAAAACTTTGTGCGTCTTTTTTAAACGGCAAAAACCAAATCCTTGATGAGAGCATTGATTATTCAATGCTCTTCGAACTTTCAAACGCTCATAATCTGAGCGCTGTTGTTTTTTGCGTTTTAAAAAACGCCGATAATAAAGATATTGTTGATAAAGAAGTTTTCAAAAAGTTTGAAGACGATTTTTATAACGCCGTTTTCAGATATTCTCTTCAAAGCAGCGTTGCCGGGGAACTCTCCGCAGCGTTTGAAGAAAATGAGATTAAGTATGTTTTTTTCAAGGGAATTCAAATCAGGGATTTCTATCCCGTTCCCCAGGCAAGAGTTATGGGGGATATAGATGTTTTGATTCCTGCCGAAAGCAGGGAAAGGGCAAAAGAAATCCTTCAAAGCAGAGGATTTGCCTCGGTTAATTCAAACGGACCCGTCTGGGACTATAGGAAAAACGGAGTAACTATTGAAGTCCACACAAAGATTATCAGCGGAAAAGTCGGCTCGGCAAACGCGGAAGAAGGCTTTGCAAACGCCCTTGAAAATGCTGATTTCAAGTCGTTCAGGGGTGAACTTGGCGACGATTTCCATTTTGCCTATCTTCTGACCCATATCGCTCACCACTTCTGGTTCTACGGTGCGGGAATAAAAATGATTCTCGATTTGGCGGCATATATGAAAGCGCGCGAAATTGATATTAGGGCTGTTCTTTCAAAAATGCGCGAAATAGGTCTTGAAGATTTTGCAAAAGTTATTTTAAGCATTTGCTTTAAGTGGTTTTCCGTCGGAGAGGATTTCGGCAGGGAAACAAAAACAGCCGAAGAATTTCTTGCCTCTTTCGGCGCCTTCGGCAACAGAAACCGAAATAAAGCGGCGGTTGTTGAAAGAAAGGAACTTGAAGAGGGAAAAGAAACTTCAAAATTCAAAACCCGTCTTCGCCTTGCTTTTCCTTCCTATGAAAAAATGAAAAACATTCCCTATATCGGATTTATCGAGGGAAAACCCTATTTAACGCCTGCCGCGTGGGCATACAGATTTTATTATAATTATAAAAACAGAAAGGATTTTGTTAAACAAACAACAAAATCAATCGGAAACGAAAAAACAAAAGAACTCGCTGAAAAAGAACTTGAATTTTTTGAGGAGATTGGACTTTTATGATTGCTTTAATAGTTTGCCTTGCAATTATTGCTGTTGCTTTAATCGCTTTCTTAACCTGGTTTTTCTCAATGACCGCCGAGGGAAAATGTCCTCTTTGCGCTTTAAAAGCATTCAAAAGGTCGAAACTGACTATGGATATATCGGAAACGCCCGATTATGAAAACGGCGTTTCGCCGCTTCCTCTGATGGGCTGGTCGAGTTGGAACACGCTTCGCAATCATATCAGCGAGGAAGCAATTTATGATTGCGCAAAAGTCCTTTCCCAAAGCGGACTTGCCGAGGCGGGATATAAATATGTTAATATCGACGATTGCTGGCAGAGCAATATCAGGGACGAAAACGGCTGCCTTCAGGGCGATTTGGAATCCTTCCCCTCGGGAATGAAAGCGCTTTGCGAAAAAATCAACGCGCTCGGTCTTAAAATGGGAATTTATTCCTCAAACGGAACTCTCACCTGCGAGGATATGCCCGCATCCCTCGGAAACGAGGAAAAAGACGCTAAAACTTTTGCTTCGTGGGGCGTTGAATATCTTAAATATGATTATTGCCACCACGAAATCGTTAAAGGCTCAACACCGATAATCGAATATGTTGATATAAACAGAGTCGGCGAAAGCGCACAGATAAGGCTCCGCCCCGAACATGCGAAATATGAGGGAAGGGCAAAATGCGTTAAGTGTTCGGATTTGCCGAGCAAGCAGGGAATCGCCTTTCTCAATCACGGCGCAGGAAGCGCTTCATATGAAATAGATGTTCCCTCGGGCGGCGACTTCGTTTTCACCGTTCACTACCGCAAGAATTATCTTCATTCAAAGCAGTATCTTCAAATTATTGTTAACGGAAAAACTTACGAACTTTTCTTCCCGAAGGGAATGGCGCTGACCCATGACGCAAGGGCGCAGGTTTTAATTAAACTCAGAAACGGAGTTAATTTAGTCAAACTCTGCAATCCCATTGCAACAAGGGCTGACAGCATCTATCTTCAATATCAAAAGATGGGAAACGCGCTCAGAGAAGCCTCAAAGGCATGGGCACAGTACAGCGGCTGCGAGGAAAAGCCGATAACATATTCCATCTGCGAATGGGGATTCAATAAGCCGTGGTTCTGGGGAAGCAAAGCGGGGAATATGTGGCGGACAACCTTTGATATAACTCCGCATTGGCTGAGAATAGTTTCTATATATAATAAAAATTTAAAACTATATAAATATTCCTCTCCCTCGCATATAAACGACCCCGATATGCTTGAAGTCGGCAACGGAAAACTGAGCGAGGAGGAAAACAAATCCCATTTCGCCCTCTGGTGTATGATGGCGGCGCCCCTTGTTCTCGGAAACGATTTGAGAAATCTGACGGATAATTCCGCAAAGAGCAGAAGTTTATTAAAAATTCTGACGAATAAAAGCCTTATTCTCATAGACCAGGACCCGCTTGTTAAGTCGGCAAAGAAAATCGGCAAAATTCACGGAGTTGAAATTCTTGCCCGTCCGCTTTCAAACGGCGATGCGGCGATTTGCTTCTTCAATAAATCAAGCCGAATCAAAACAGTTGATTTCAGCCTTGATTTGCTTTGCGATGAAGACTATCTTGAATTTCCCAAATGCCGTGAATATCAAATCCACGATTTGTGGAGCGATGAACGCCTTATCGGCGATTCAATCAAAGCCAATATTGTTAAACACGGAGTTAAGGTTTACAGAATATCGGCAAATTAGCCGAAACAGTATGAATATTGTCAAAAAAGCGTCGGGCGCTGTTCCCGACGCTTTTTTGCGAAAAAATTTTCCAAAAAGGTATTGACAAATTTTCGTTTTGGGTATAATATACACATAGATTAGCACTCGGGTGGTGAGAGTGCTAACTCAAAGCAGAAAGAAGGGGGAGGCAAAATGATAGGCGAAAGAAGAGAAGCGATTCTCGAACTGATTATCGACTATTATATCAAAACAGGCGAACCGCTTGGCTCAAAAAACCTATGCGCAATGCTCCCCTATACAATATCTTCCGCAACAATAAGAAACGAAATGGCGTTTTTAACCTCAATGGGATTTCTCGAACAGCGCCACACAAGCGGCGGAAGAGTTCCGACCAAGAAGGCGTACAGATACTTTGTTGATAATATGCTCTCTTCCGAGGCGCTATCTCAATACGAAATGCAGAAGATTGATGAAGTTCTCAGTATAAACGCCTCAGACCCCGAAAGGCTTCTGTCAAGCGCCTGCTCGCTTCTTTCCGAAGCAACGGGATGCGCGGCATTTTGTTCAAGCGTTCAAGATAAGTACGACTGCGTTCAGGGGATAGAACTTATTCCTGCGGGAAACAATAAAGTTATGCTTGTTATGCTGACTCTCGGCGGAAAGATTAAATCCTCGGTCTGCACTGTTAACTGCCCTGTTGACGAGGAATTCAGGCAATTGTTTTATAAAGTTGCAAAACAGCGCTTTATCGGAACGCCGCTGAGCGATATTGATTTATCCTTCATTCAGAGTTCGGCGCCGCTTCTCGGACTGAGAGTTTTTGATATGCTTCCGATATTTTCATCGCTTTGCTCGCTTTGCGCAGAGGCTGCCAAGGGAAGCCTTTCCCTCAGCGGAGAAACAAAACTTCTCTCTCAGAGCGAACTCGGCAGCAGCGTTTATAATCTTCTTGTTTTTCTTGCGCAAAAGGAAAAACTTGAATATCTTTTAACCGAATTTGCAAAATCAAAGATGAAATCAGCACTGTTTATCGGCGATGAAAATCCCGTTTACGAACTGAGAAACACCGTTATGGCTGTTCAGAAATTCACCTATAACAATAATCAAACGGCAACGCTTGGAATTATCGGCTCACTGAGAATTAACTACAGAAAAGTTCTCCCGCTGGTTGATTATATAATGAAAACAGTTTCAGTTTATCTGAAAGAGGGAGGAATAAGATATGAGTAAGAAAGAAAAAGAAATAAACGAAGAAGTTAAAGACGAAGAAGTTAAGGAAGCGGAAGTTGAAGTTGAAACCGAAAGCGAAGAAGAAACTTCCGATATAGAAGCGCAACTTAAAGACACAAAGGAACAACTCCTCAGAACCGCTGCGGAATATGCGAATTTCAGAGCGCGCAGCGCAAAGGAAAAAGAGCAAACATATTCAAATGCAAAAGGAAATGTTGTCGGCGAGATTCTTCCTTCAATTGATAATCTTGAAAGAGCGCTTTCCCAGGAAAATTCGGATTATGAAGCGCTGAAAAAAGGCGTTCAGATGACTCTTGACGGATTGATGGCTTCACTTGAAAAAATCGGAGTTGAGCAGTACGGCGAAGCGGGCGATTCTTTCGACCCGAATTTCCACAACGCCGTTATGCATATCGAGGATGAAAGCCTCGGCGAAAATGTTATAACCGATGTCTTCCAGAAAGGATATAAAATCGGCGACAGAGTTATAAGACCTGCAATGGTTAAAACAGCAAACTGATGACTTCGGTCATTTGATATAAAAACAAAAATAAACCAATAAACTATAAAGGAGATATAGCATTATGGGAAAAATTATAGGAATTGACTTAGGAACAACAAATAGTTGCGTTGCAGTAATCGAAGGCGGCGAACCCGTTGTTATCGCAAACGCAGAAGGCGCAAGAACAACTCCGTCGGTTGTTGCATTCACAAAAGACGGCGAAAGAATGGTTGGTGCGGTTGCAAAGCGCCAGGCAATAACAAACCCCGATAAAACAATCGCTTCAATCAAGAGGCATATGGGCTCGGACTATAAAGTTAATATAGACGGCAAAGCCTTCACACCTCAGGAAATCAGTTCAATCATTCTTCAGAAACTCAAAAGCGACGCAGAGGCTTATCTCGGCGAGAAAGTAACTGAAGCAGTTATAACCGTTCCCGCATATTTCACGGACTCACAGCGTCAGGCAACAAAGGACGCAGGTAAAATCGCAGGTCTTGATGTTAAGAGAATAATCAACGAGCCGACTGCTGCGGCGCTTGCTTTCGGTATTGATAAAGAGGAAGACCAGAAAGTTATGGTTTACGACCTCGGCGGCGGAACCTTCGATGTTTCAGTCATCGAAATGGGCGACGGTGTTCAGGAAGTTCTTGCAACTGCCGGCAACAACCGTCTCGGCGGCGACGATTTCGATAAGAAGATTATGGATTGGCTCGTTGCAGACTTCAAGGCTCAGAACGGAATCGACCTGTCAGGCGATAAAATGGCTATGCAGAGAATCAAGGAAGCGGCAGAAAAGGCAAAAATCGACCTTTCGGGTATGACAACCGCTCAGATTTCACTTCCCTTCATCACTGCAGACGCAACAGGTCCGAAACACCTTGAAACAACTTTAACAAGAGCAAAGTTCAACGAAATGACAGCGGACCTTGTTGAAGCAACAATGGGTCCTGTTCGCCAGGCTATGAGTGATTCGGGTCTTTCAATGAACGAAATTGATAAAATCCTTCTTGTCGGCGGATCAACCCGTATTCCTGCAGTTCAGGACGCAATCAAGAAGTTTTCAAACAAAGAGCCCTTCAAGGGAATCAACCCCGATGAATGTGTTGCAATGGGCGCTGCTCTTCAGGGCGGTGTTTTAGGCGGCGATGTTAAAGGACTTCTTCTCCTTGATGTTACTCCTCTTTCACTCGGTATTGAAACAATGGGCGGAGTAAACACCGTTATCATTGAAAGAAACACAACTATCCCGACCAAGAAATCTCAGATTTTCTCAACCGCTGCAGACAACCAGACTTCAGTTGAAGTTCATGTTCTCCAGGGTGAAAGACAGTTTGCAAAGGATAACAAAACTCTCGGTATGTTCCATCTTGACGGTATTCTTCCTGCAAGAAGAGGCGTTCCGCAG
>JAFYFO010000225.1 GCA_017543725.1 Eubacterium sp. | reverse complement strand
GGATGAATACAAAACAAAAATCAACGCGCTGAAATGCAGCGACGAAATAAAGTCAAAACTGCTTAAAGAAGCGGAAAAACTTATGAAAATGCCAAACGGCTCTCATGAGGCAACTGTTATCAGAACATATCTTGATAAATGCCTTTCAATTCCCTTCGGAAAATATACTAAAGACAGCATTAATCTTAAGAAATCAAGGGATATTCTTGATAAAGACCACTACGGACTTGATAAAGTTAAATCAAGAATTATCGAAACACTTGCTGTTTTAAAGAGAAATCCCGATTATTCGGGTCAGATTGTTTGCCTTTTCGGCCCTCCCGGAGTCGGCAAAACAAGTATTGTTAAATCGCTTGCATCATCAATGAACAGGAAATATGTCAGAATTGCTCTCGGCGGCGTTCATGATGAAGCGGAAATCAGAGGCCACAGAAGAACATATATCGGCGCAATGCCCGGAAGAATTATAGACGCTGTTATAAACAGCGGAGTTATGAATCCGATTATTCTTCTTGATGAAATTGATAAAGTCGGCAATGATTATAAAGGCGACCCATCTTCGGCGCTTCTTGAAGCGCTCGACCCTGAGCAGAATAAAGCCTTTAACGACCATTATATTGATTTTCCGGTTGATTTAAGCAAAGTTTTATTCATAACAACCGCAAACGATATTTCAACCGTTTCTCCGCCTCTGCACGACAGAATGGATGTTATTGAACTCAATTCATACACTGTTGAAGAAAAGTTCAATATTGCTAAAAAACATCTTTTGAAAAAGCAACTCAAAAAACATTCTTTAACTGCAAGAGAATTAAAAATAACCGATGCAGCAATTTATAAAATAATTGAATGCTACACAAGGGAGGCAGGAGTCAGAAATCTTGAAAAGCAAATTGCCGCTCTTTGCAGAAAATCGCTGATAATTCTTGACAGCGGTAAAAAATCGGTTAAAATAGATGAAAACAATTTAAAAGATTTTCTCGGCATTGAGAAATATGATAAAGATTTGATTTCAAAAGAAAATCTTATCGGAACTGTTAACGGACTTGCGTGGACACAGGTTGGCGGAACTATGCTTCCTATTGAAGTTTCCGTTGTTGACGGAACAGGCAAGATTGAAATAACCGGAAACCTCGGAAATGTTATGCAGGAGAGCGCAAAAACCGCAGTCAGTTACATACGCTCACAGGCTGAAAACTACGGAATTGATAAGGAATTCTATAAAAACAAGGATATTCATATTCACGCGCCTGAAGGAGCCATTCCGAAAGACGGTCCTTCCGCGGGACTTGCAATAACGACCGCTCTTCTCAGCGAACTGACTTCAACTCCGCTGAAATGCGATGTTGCAATGACCGGCGAGATTTCTCTCAAGGGCAGGGCGCTCGCAATCGGAGGTCTGAAAGAAAAATCAATGGCTGCATATAAAGCAGGCTGTTCAACCGTTATTATCCCGAAAGATAACGAAAAAGACCTTGAAGAAATAAGCGCTGAAGTTAAAAACGCAGTTTCCTTTGTCAGCGTTTCCGATTTCAGTGAACTTGTTTCAACAGCGTTTGAATATTTACCCTATAATAAAAAGAATAATTCCGAAATAATAACTTACTCAACTAAAACAGATAACGCTCAAAACAGCGGCGTTATCGTTTAACAGGGAAGAACAATGAATTATAATAAAGCATTTTTTGAAAAAGCATACGGCATTTCTTCTCAACTTGAGCCCTCCGATTCGGTTGAAATCGCTTTTGCGGGGCGCTCAAATGTCGGAAAGAGTTCGCTGCTCAATAAAATATTCAACCGAAAATCACTTGCAAGAGTCAGTTCCGTTCCCGGAAAAACAATAACAATCAATTTTTATGATGTTGACAGTGTTAAATTTGTTGACCTTCCCGGATACGGATATGCAAAAATCAGCAAAGAGGAAAAAGAGCGCTTCGGCGAACTGATGGAAGGATATTTCAAAAGCGGCAGAAATATTAAACTTGTTGTTCAACTTGTTGATATGCGGCACAAACCGAGCAACGACGACTTTGGAATGCTTGACTTTATGAAAGAAATGAATATTCCTTTCATAATAGTTATGACAAAGGCGGACAAATTAAATAAAACTCAGTTTAAACAAAGGCTTGAGGAATCGAAAAAAGAATTTGAAGAATACGAAAACGCAAAACTTATTCCTTTTTCTTCTCAAAACGGACTCGGTTTAAACGAAGTTAAATCAGAGATTGAAAAAGCAATTGAAAACTAAGGAGGACATAAAATGAGCAAAACACCATTCTTAACACTTGAAAAAGCAAATGAAATTATCGAAAAGTATCCGACTCCTTTTCATATTTATGATGAAAAAGGAATAAGGGAAAATGTTAAAGCGCTTTACGACGCTTTTTCCTGGAACAAAGGATTTAAAGAATATTTTGCCGTTAAAGCAACTCCCAATCCCTATCTCATTAAAATTCTCAATGAATACGGATGCGGCTGCGACTGTTCTTCCAAAACCGAACTTATGATATCAAAAGCGCTCGGAGTAACAGGGGACAACATTATGTTTTCTTCAAACGATACTCCGATTGACGAATTCAAATATTGCGCAGACCTCGGCGGTATAATCAATCTTGATGATATAACGCATATTGAAGCAGTTGAAAAAGCCTGCGGCAAACTTCCCGAAAAAATGAGTTGCCGTTATAATCCGGGAGGCGTTTTCCAGATTTCAAACGATATTATGGACGAACCCGGCGACGCAAAATACGGAATGACAAAAGAACAGATTTTTGCCGCATACGCAGTTATGAAAGCAAAGGGCGTTAAAGAATTCGGTATGCACGCATTCCTTTCATCAAACACCCTTTCTGACG
>JAFYFO010000224.1 GCA_017543725.1 Eubacterium sp. | reverse complement strand
CCAAACTTCAATCAGCCCGTTCAGCAGGCTGCTCCTGTTCAGAATTTCACATATAATCAGGTTGCTCAGCCTGCACCCGCTGCAGAGCCCGTTCCTGTTGAGGAACCTGCACCTGTTGCAGAGCCTGTTCCTGTTGAGGAACCTGCTCCCGTTGAGGCAGAGCCTGTTGCAGAGGCTGAAATCCCTGCTGAAGAGGCTGCTCCTCAGGAGGCACAGCCTGAAGAATAATGCCTAAAGCAAAGCGAAACGGTGAAATAGAACTGCTGAGATTTATCTTTTGCCTTCTCGTGGTTCTCTTTCACTGCAATAAAGATATATTCGGTATGATATCGGAAAACAACTATCAGTTTGCGCTCTCTCCGAGGGGCTACATAATGGTTGAATTCTTCTTTATGCTTTCGGGCTATTTTATGGCTTCGGGCATAGATAAAAGCAGGAAGGATTCTCCGCTCGGAAGCGAAACCGTTCGGTTTATATGGAAGAAATATTTTTCAATTTTCTGGTATCATATAATAGCGTTTGCCGCGCTTGTTGTTTCATATATGACCATCAACAAAGTTGTTTTGGCAAACAAATGGCTCGATACCATTCCGGGAGCGCTTCTGATAACCCGAACAGGAATAAGATTTTTCGATATAAACGGCGTTGAATGGTATATTTCCGCAATGGTTCTTGTTATGGCGGCAATGTATCCCGTTGCAAAAAAACATTTCGAGGTTTATGCAAAAGCAATTGCACCGATAAGCGCCGCGCTGATTTACGGCTGGCTGATTCATAAGTATTCAACCCTTTCGGGAACAACTATATGGGGCGTGCTTGGTTATCGCTGTATGTGGCGTGCGGCGGCAGGGCTCAATGTCGGACTATTTATGTACTGCTGTGTTAAAGCGCTGAAAAAGGGTGATTGGAACGCTAAGGATTCAAAAACCGCAAAAATCGCAAGGTGCGCTATGTATGCGTTCATCTGCGTTTATGCAATGTGCCGCAGTCCGCAAAGATACGAGATTTATGCGGTTATGATAATCTTCATCGCTCTGGTTTTATGTTTCACATTTCCTTTTGAAAATGTTAAATGGCTTGATTCAAAAACCGTTGCATATCTCGGAAAACTCAGCCTTCCCCTCTATCTCAATCAGAATCTTGCAATTCTTTTCGGAAAATCATTTTTTATAAAATGTCCCGATGTTTTGCTTGTTGTTTTGATAGTTGCAATGGATTTCGCGCTTTCGGCGCTCTGCCTGTGGCTCGGCGCAAAACTAACGAAGAAATTCAACGAATCAAGGCTGAATAAATTAGTTTTAGGACTATAAAAAATCCCCCTTGTTCAAACGAACAAGGGGATTATTTTTTATTCAGCGTCTTTTCTTCTTTGAGCGAGTTCGGTTGAAATTTTTTCTTTCTTTTCACCGACGATATCATATTTCAGAATCGGGATTACCGAAAGAAGAGCAAGAATTCCGGGAAGGGCTGTGTATGCAAAGAAGATTATATCCTTGCTGCGGGCGGTGAAGTTGCCCGAATCAAGCAAATCATAGTAGCCCGAAGCGCCGACGAAGATGAGACCGACAGCCATACCAAGCGCAAGGCAAACCTTGATGGTTAAGGTTAAAATAGCATAGCAGGCGCCTTCCATTCTCTTTCCTGTTTCGTGTTCATAAGCGTCAACGCAGTCCGCGGTCATAATCATCGGCATAAGAGTTACTGCGCCGAATTGAAGACCGATAAGGAAGAGCGAAGCGAAAAACAGGATTTTAAGAACGGTGTTTGATTCATTCTGGAAGAAGAAATGCCCGATAATAAATGAGAAAATTGAAGCGGCAAATCCCCAGACGGAAAGAATGATATAGGTTTTCTTTTCATTCAGTTTCTTAATCAGGAAGGGGCATATCGCCATACTTATCATTGAGCCGATTGCCGTTACAACGCCGAGAACAACAACAAGATTCTGGCTTCCGAAAATAATTGTTGAAGCCTGAACCTGAATTCCCATTGCCATTTGTCTTCCGAAACCGAGGAAATATGAAATAATAACAAGCATAAAGGGTTTGTTTGCTTTAAGAGCGGCAAACATATCTTTGAAGGAAACCGTTCCGCTTGAAGTGTTTGTAACCCTTTCTTTGTTAATCAGCGGAATGAGCGAAAACAAAGCGCAGCCGAAAACCGCTGTCAGAATTGCAACAAATAAAAATTCCTTGCCAATCATCGGGGCGTCCTGCTTGCCCTCAAGCCCGATAACCTTTGAGCCGCCGGGAACAATGAGGCAAACCAGCGGAACGATAACCGCGCAAGCCGAAAAGCCAATCTGTTTTGCGGTGTTTGAAATAGAAACAACATTTGTTCTTTCGGTTGGGTTCGGCGTCAGCGCCGCGGCAATACCCTGGGAGGGAACATCGCCCATTGTCATAGCGATTGACCAGATGAGTGAAACAATGAAAATCCAGACATAAAGCCCTGCGCCTTTGAAAGGACCTTTAACAAAGATTATCGCTGTTGAAACAAGAAGGGGCAAAAGCGAATAAACAATCATTGATTTGAATTTTCCGAGTTTGCTGTTTGAGCGGTCGATAAGATTTCCGACAATCGGGTCCGCCGCTGCAGAAACAATTTTTGCAACAAGAATAAGAATTGCAACAACAATAACATTTGCGCCGAGAATTGAGCCTGAAAATTCAGCCTGATAAGTAAAGAGAAGTCCGACTATTGCCTGAAAACCGAAAAGTCCGAGGGAATAGGCAAGAATTTCTTTAAATTTCAGATGCTTTTGTTTGGTTATATCTTCCATAACAAAACTCCTTTATATTATTTTAATTATAAACATCTTTAAATATATCCGCTTTCGCGTTTTTCATAACCGTGCAAAAAAGCCTTGAGCCGTTAACTGGCATTATTCTGTTGAATAAAGACATTGCATGAGCGTCAAATCCGTGAACCTGCATTGCCTTTTTATGCCTTATGCCGCTCATAATCTTTGCAACCATTTTATCGCAGTCGGTTGAAATCATATCCATTATTTTCATATCGGCTTTGTTTTCTTCGGTTCCCTGATTTCTGAAAATTCCCGTTTTGGTGAAACCGGGGCAAACAAGACCGACATAGATTTTTCCGCGATATTCCTCTCTCAGCGCTTCTGTCAATGATTTGAGCGCCGCCTTTGAGGCTGAATAAATTGAAGTTCCCGCAAGCGTCATCAGTGCGGAGGCGGAATCAATATTTATTATGGCAGGGGTTTGAGATTGAAGAATAAAGGGAAGAAGCGCCTTAATTGAATATAAACAGGAATAAAAATTAATATTCATTGCGTTTTCAAGTTCTTCTTCGGAATATTTATCAAAACTCTTGAATTTGGGAAGGATTCCCGCATTGTTTATAAGAATATCAATCTTTGCATTTTCGCTTCTGAGTTCATCTGCAAAACTTTCCCAGTTTTCTTTTTTCGAAACATCAAAAAGGCGATATGTGAAATTATCCCTGTATTTATCGCCGAGTTCGTCATCAATGAATTTTTTGATTTTTGTTTCGTTTCTCGCAATGCCGATAACTCTGCATCCGTGCTGAATTATAAGCGTTTTTGCTATTCCTGCTCCCATTCCTCCGGAAGCGCCGGTTACAATAACGGTTTTGACGCCTAGCCAGCAATTGTTGCTCATATCGCTCCTCCCGAAAACATTAATCATAGTCATTATACTATAAAAGCCGTTTTTTTACAACTTTATTTAATCATTAATAAACAAAATATAAATTAAATCAACTAAAACTCGAAATATGTTGATTAAATGCCTTTGGTGTGATATTATATGCGAGGCACTTTTTCTTAATTACTATTATTAAAGGGTGGTATTGTGGATAAAAGAATAATAAAAACCCGCGAGGCGATTTTTAATGCATTTCTTGATTTAGCGGCGCAAAAGGATATTGATAAAATTTCTGTTGTTGAACTTTGTCAGAAAGCGGAGATAAATAAGAGCACTTTTTATCTCCACTATAAAAGCATTGATGAATGTTTTCAGGCGTGCTTTGATTTCTTCAGTTCACAAATAGTTTCATTGGGCAAGGATATTGATTATTCAAGCGTTTCGGTTTCTCCCGAAAAAAATGTCAGCGAGATTCTTGATTCGGTTGAGCAAAACACAAGGTATTTTGAAAAGTTCAAAAACACTCTTGTATACGACTATGCAATCAAAGCCCTCAAGGATAATATGGTTGAAGCGATATGCAAGGTTAACGATATCAATATCAACGATAACTATCACGAGGTTGCAAAAGTAACCTTCCTTGTCGGCGGATGCGCGGATGTTATAACAAAACTGATGCCGCATTATAACCGCGAGGAAATCGAAAAACTTATGGTTGATGTTATAAAAAGAAAATAAAAGCAAAATAAGGGGTTGTCTCGCTTTGAGACAGCCCCCTTTTTTATTCTTCAATTTTTGCGCTGAAAGGATTGCCTTTATCGGGATTGATGATTTTTGCAGGCATTCCGCCCAGGGTGACATTCGGAGTGTTGAAGGAATGATTAACAACCGAACCCGTTGCAACCGCAATATTATCGGCGATTGTTATTTTTCCGTAAGCCTTAACACCCGGAGCGAAAAAAACATTATCGCCGATTATCGGCGCGTCCGTTCCTTCGGTATTAACGGAAATATTACAGCCCTGATGAACATTGAAATATTTTCCGATTTTTGCATAGGGGCTTATTATCAGCAATCCGAAATGATTGATGTGAAGCCCGAAGTCGCAAACATTAATCGGAACCTGAAGACCGAGTTTAACGCTCATTTTCTCGTGTCTTAAAGCATACCAGTTTTTGAAAAACTTTCCGATTATTCCTTTGCCGCAGTTGTGCCAGTATTCGCTTTTTCTGAGAATTATTTCATAGCGCCAGACTTCGTCGCGGAAGGGAAGCGGGCGTTTTCTTGATATGTGCAAAGCAAGTTTGTCTTCTTTAAGATATAATCTCAAATCTTCTTTGGATTCAATCATAAGGTTATCTTCCTTTAATTTTGTTTAATCAGCGAATTATCTTCTGCTGAAAATGAATTCTGCGAAATCAAAATCAATCTGATTATCTATATCGGTTGCCTCAACTTCGTCTATGGCAT
>JAFYFO010000223.1 GCA_017543725.1 Eubacterium sp. | reverse complement strand
GAGAACAACGCCGAGAAAGAGTTCTTTATCCTTTGTTAAACCAACGCTAATTGCGCTGTGCTGAAAGCCTTTAATAAAATTGGTTGTCCCGTCTATCGGGTCGATTATAAAGCAGTATCCGTCGGAAACCTCTTTCTTTTCGTCGCCTTCTTCGCACATAAAATGCGCATCGGGAACAACTTTTTTCAGTTCTTCAACAAGAAAATCCTGAATGAGTTTATCATATTTTGTAACAAGATTAACATTTGAGCCTTTTTGAATTATTTCAAGGTCGCTTCCCGCGCTTTTATATATTTCTCCCGCTCTTTTAACGATATCAACTATTTTATCAAGCATAGTATTTTCCTTTCGTTTTTTCAACAATGCTATTTTAGCATATTTTCTGCTTTTTTCAATATAATTTACTATGGTATTTTTAACAATTCTTATTGCAAAACTTATTTCAAAACTTCTGCGCTTTATGAATAAAGGCGCAACCTCGTTTCCGGGCAAAGTTGCACTGTATATGAAATACGATATCCTCAACACCCTTTCAAAGGGCGTTGATATTATCTGCGTAACCGGAACAAACGGCAAAACAACAACTTGCGCAATGCTTGAATACGCTCTGAGAACAGCGGGTAAAACCTGCTTTGTCAACAAAAGCGGAGCGAATATGATAAGCGGAGTTGCCTCGGCTTTTATCGAAAACTCCTCGCTCTTCGGAAGATGCAAAAAGGAATATGCAATTCTTGAATGTGATGAAAATTCCTTCCCGGAAATATCAAGATATCTTGATTCAAAAGTCGTTGCGATAACAAATATTTTCCGCGACCAACTCGACAGATACGGCGAAACAGACAGCGCTCTTTTATCAATAGAAAACGCGATAAAAAATATGCCTTTTGCAACTCTTGTTTTAAACGCCGATTGCCCGATGACATATTCCCTCAGCGAAAATTCTTCAAATGATATTTTAACCTTCGGAATAAACGAAAACCTCAATCTTGCAACCGCCGACAGCATTGCTTTTTGCCCGATTTGCAAAAGCGAACTGATATATAAATCAAGGGTTTATGCAAGGCTCGGAAACTATTTTTGCCCGAGGTGCGCATATAAAAGAGTTTATCCCGATGTTTTCATTGAGGATATAAGTTTTTCCTCCGAAGGGGGCTATGAGTTTTTCATAACTTCAAATGGCAAAAAAGAACTCAGTTCTTTAAGCCTCGGCGGAATTTATAATATCTATAACTATTGCTGCGCAAAGGCTGTTCTGAGCGCTTTGAATATTAATGAAAATGGCGCACTGAGTGCGTTTTCCGGCGCTTTCGGAAGGCTTGAAAAGTTTAAAAACAACTCAAATGAAGTTCTTCTGATGCTCGTTAAAAATCCTGTTGGCTATGCAAACTGCATAAACTATGTTTCAAAAATGAAAAAGGATATTAATATCGTTTTCGCACTCAACGATAACGACGCCGACGGACGCGATATCAGTTGGATTTGGGATGTTTCTTTTTCAAAACTGAATTTTTCAAAAGTATTTGCATACGGCAGGCGCGCTTTCGATATGGCGCTGAGGCTGAAATACGACGGCTTTTCGGATGTTCAAACCATTGACGGCGAAAACAATTCTCAACTGATTAATCTGATAAAAAACAGCGGCGAAGATTTTGTTGTTTTTGCAAACTATACCGCTATGATGAATTTAAGAAAGCATTTTATTAAATCTTTCGGCGGCAAGGAGTTCTGGGAATGAAGAAAATAACAATCGCTCATCTTTATCCGAAAGAACTGAATCTTTACGGCGATATCGGAAACATCATCTGCCTGCAGTACAGGCTTGCAAAACGCGGAATATCCTCCGAAGTTATCGGCATTGAGGCGGGGGACAGACTCTGCGATTTTGATATTCTTGTTATCGGCGGCGGTCAGGATAAGGAAATGGAAATAATAGCCCCCGATATAAGAAAAAAGGGCGAAATGCTTTCCTATTGCATTGAGAGCGGAAAAACAGTTTTTGCGGTTTGCGCAGGATTTCAACTCCTCGGAAAAAACTATATAATCAGCGGCAAAAAGGAACTGAGGCTCAGCGGAGCGCTTGATTTTTCAACTGTTGCGGGCGATGAAAGAAAAATCGGAAACATTGTTTTCGAGTCGCCCTTCGGATTGATTGCAGGTTTTGAAAACCATAGCGGAAAAACCTATCTTCCAAATAAGTTTAGCCCTTTGGGAAAAGTTATCAGAGGTTTTGGAAACAACGGCGAGGACGGAGGCGAAGGGCTTTTATATAAAAACACCTTTGCAACCTACGCCCACGGCGCAGTTTTGCCGAAAAATCCCGCGCTTGCCGACGAGATAATAAAAAGGGCGCTGAAATGCGAAACGCTTTTGCCCCTTGATGATGAAGTTGAAAACAAATGCCATAATCAATTAATCCATATTAGTTAATAAATATTTACTTTAAAAGAAAGATGTGGTATAATACCAAGATAATAATGTTGAAAACAGGGATGTTTAAATGAACGAATATTCATCAATAAAGGAAATTCTTGAAAAAACAGGAACATATACGGGCTTAACCGTCGGCTCATCAATGCAGCCCTTGCTTCATCAGCAAAAGGATAATATCATTGTTGTTTATCCCGAAGAAAGGCTGAAAAAATATGATGTTGCGCTTTATGTAACGGAGCGCGGCAAATATATTATGCACAGGGTTATAGAAGTTAAGGACGACCACTATGTTATAATGGGGGATAATCTTCTAAAAAAAGAATATGTTCCCGATGAGCAGATTTGCGGAAAACTCGTTGGATTTTATAAAAACGGAAAGCACTATGTTGACTGCGAGAATTCGAAGTTATACAAACTTTATTCAAGAATCATAGTTGCACTTATTCCTCTGAAACCTGCGTATTTCTTTGTTCGCGGAGGACTCGGATACATAAAGCGAAAAGTGAAAAAACTTTTCGGAAAGGATAATTAAGTGGAAAATAAAACAAGAAGAAAAATCAGCAAAAGCGATATGAATTCGCTCAGATGGATATATTCAATTTGCAAGAGCGAAAGATTCAAAGTTTATCTTTTGATTTTAACAAATGTTATCCACGGCGTTTTAACAATTGTTTTTGCAGGATTTTCAAAGAAGATAATCGACGCTGCAACGGTTGATAAATCGTTTGAAAGAGTTATTTATTATGCGTTGATGTTTCTCGGAGTTATCGTTTTTCAAATGTGCCTCAACCTTATCGGAAGAAGCACTTCCGAAAGATGCAAATCGAAAATTGAATGGCTTTTGAAGCAGCATATG
>JAFYFO010000222.1 GCA_017543725.1 Eubacterium sp. | reverse complement strand
CCCCAGTTTGCCATAACGCTGTAAACATCCTTGAAAGCGCCCTTGCCCGTTAAGTTCGGAACGAACCAGGTTGTCGGCCAGGTCGGGTCGGTTCTCTTATCAATAACATTATGGATTTCATCGGGAAGGTCCGCAGTATAGCCCTCTGCGAGTTGAAGAACGGGACCTATGCCGTCGACAACATTAACGCGAAGCATTGTAACGGGCATCTCTGCATGACAGCGGAAGTGGCTTGAGAATCCGCCGCCTCTGAAATACTCATAGTTTGCTCTGCACCAATCGGTTGCATCAAGGCAAGCCTTGATATCGCTCTGAGTCATATCCCAGAAGGGTTTCATACAGCCTTCGCCCTTATCGTTCTTTGAAGCGCCGCTTCCGTCAAGGGCGGTTGCGCCCGAGTTGATAAGATGGATAAAGCCGTTTTTGGCAACGCCGTCGGGCTTAACTCCGGTAACTCTTTCGCATGCCTCGGGGCTCCAGTAAGTACGAACATCGTGGAAGCAGGGAGCGGTGTTTGTTACAAGTGTTCCGAGCATCATTGCAACGCCGTTTAAAGTATCGTTTTCGGTTGCAAACGGAGTTGGAGCCTTTTTGCCGTTCCAGTCAAAGGAACTTGCCATAATAGCCTCTGTGAAATCTGCGTTCGGAAGCCAGTCAGTCCACTGGCGCTGACCCTGGAAACCGCCTGCAAAAGCGTTTTTGCCGAGGGCTTCTTCGTGCCAGCCCATTTCATCAAGTTTTTTGTTTCCGTAAAGGATATCGCGCATAACCATTGTCATTTTAACAACGAATTCCCAATCTTTATCGGGAGCGATAAATTTTGATTTTGTTATGATTTCGGGAAGATTTTTGCCCGCGTTGCAATCAAAACCTTCCTTGCAGTTTTCCTTAACCCATTTGAGAGCCTTTTCGTATTCTTCGTGGTCGTAGATTTCAAGATTTATTCTGCGGATAATTTCGGTCATATCAACCCACTCTGCGCGGATTCCGAAATATTTCTGGAACATATCCGCATTGCAATAACTTCCTGCAATACCCATTGCAACGCCGCCGAAGTTAACATACGCCTTGTTTTTCATCCAGGAAGCGGCAACCGCACAGCGCGCAAAGCGAAGAATTTTTTGAGCAACATCATCGGGAATTGTTGTATCGGTGCTGTCCTGAACATCTTTTCCGTAGATTGAAAACGCGGGAAGACCTTTCTGAGCATATGCAGCCATAACCGCCGCAAGATAAACCGCGCCCGGGCGCTCCGTTCCGTTGAAGCCCCAGACTGCTTTGATTGTTTGCGGGTCCATATCAAAGGTTTCGCTTCCGTAGCACCAGCAGGGAGTTACGGAAAGAGTTGCGCTGACATTTTCCTGAGAAAACTGCTCTGCGCATTTTGCAGCCTCAGCGCCTCCTCCGATAGTTGTTTTGCTGATAACGCACTGAACGGGAGTTCCGTCGGGATATCTGAGATTGCTTTCAATAAGTTCTTTTGCGGCATTTGCCATTCCCATTGTTTGCGCTTCGAGGCTTTCTCTTACTCCGCCCCATCTGCCGTCGATTACGGGTCTTATGCCGATTTTAGGATAAATCATAAATATTCCTCCGATTTTTAATTATTTTACTACACCTTTTTTAAGCAGAATATTTGCATAAACCGCTTCTTCGCTTGTTGCAATTATTGCATATGCCTTCTTTGCCCTTTCATAAAAAGCAAAGCGCTCCATATATTCAATCAGCATATTTTCAGGAGTGTGTTTTTTAAGAAGAGCGTCGTATTCCTTCCAGATAACGGGGGTCGGAACAGTGTCGCCCTTAACAACTTCCATAAGCGCAACGGGAGTTTCATAGTATTGGTCAAGCGGAATGAGCGCCAAAACAGCGTCGAGAATTTCGGGAACGCTGTTTCCGTCCGCGCGAACAACAATCGCGTTTTTGCCCATACTCTCACAGGGAAAATTTCCGTCTGCAATAACTATTTCATCGCCGTGCCCCATTTCGCAGAGAACTTTCAGAAGTTGCGGAGATACGATTTTCGGAATTCCTTTAAGCATTTTAATTATCTCCTTTCTTGTGGAGCATTTCATCTTCACCGTTAAAGAGTTTGTAACCCGGGTGTCTGCCCGTAACTCTGTAATAACCTCTAAGGTCTATAAGTTTCTGAATATTATCACGGCTAATATCATAACTTCCGCCGAGGATAACTGCGTTAATAGTGATTTTTGCCCAGAGTTCAAGGCTTTCCATTCTGTAGAAAGCGGTTATAACATCACTTCCGACTGCAAGTGCGCCGTGGTTTTCAAGAAGCATAACATCATGCTCTTCAAGATAGGGCTCGATTGAATCGGGAACTTCAACGGTTGAAGGAGTTCCGTAAGGAGTCAGCGGAACCGAGCCGATAACCGCAACATCTTCAATCATATTATACATATCCATTGCCTTATGAGCAACCGCAAAGCCCGTTGCTCCGGGAGGATGAGCGTGGATAACCGAAAAAACATCGGGGCGCTTTTCATAACAGCGAAGATGCATCTTGATTTCGCTTGAGGGTCTGAGCCCTTCAGGTGCTTCAAGAACATTGCCTTTTTCATCAATAATGATGAGTTTATCGGGAGTTATGAAAGATTTGCTCATACCTGTCGGCGTTGCAATAATTCTTCCGTCTTCAAGTTTAACGCTGACATTTCCGTCGTTTGCGGCAACCCAGCCAAGTTGCCATGTCTTATGGCAAACATCGCAGATTTGCTCTTTGATTAAATTGATATCCTGCATAGTTTTTCTCCGTTTTTTATGTGATGATAATATGATAACTTCTTGTTTTAATATAGTCAAGCATATAAACAAATATTTATCAAAGATTAATTGAAAAAGAAAACTAAATATGGTAGTATATCTGCGGTGATAAAAATGAAACTCTGCGATTTACATTCTCATTCAACATTTTCAGACGGAACTTTTTCCCCGGCTCAACTTGTTCGCCTTGCCGAAGAAATGGGTTTATCCGCTTTGGCTTTAACTGACCACAACACTCCAAAGGGTTTGCCCGAATTTATTGAGGCAGGGAAAAACAGCACCGTTGAAACAATTCCCGGATGCGAATTTTCAAGCGAATATAAAGGGCGCGAACTGCACATTGTGGGGCTTTTCTTTCCCGAAAAAACATGGGCTGAAATTGAGGACTTCGTTGAAATTATGGTTATGGCAAAAAAGAACAGCAACATAAAAATGATTAAAAAACTCAACGAACTCAGATATGATATATCCTATGATGAAGTCGCCGCTTCAACAGACGCGGATGAATTCAACCGCGCTCATGTTGCAAAAGTGCTGTTTCAGAAAGGCTATGTTCCAAGCGTTGAAGACGCCTTTCAGACATTATTGAAAAAAGGAAACGGCATATATGTTCCTCCGAAAAGAATTCCCTCGCTTGCAACAATTAAATTCATAAAGCATAACGGCGCGGCAGCAATTCTTGCTCATCCGTTTTTAAATATGAATTATGAAGAACTTGAAGAATTTCTTCCGAAAGCAAAAATGGCGGGACTTGACGCAATTGAAACGCACTATTCAAAATTCAGCGAAGAAGAAACGCGGCAGGCAAAGGAACTTGCAAGGCGCTTTAATCTCAAAGAAAGCGGCGGCTCGGATTTCCACGGCTCAGTTAAGCCCGATATTCAACCCGGAAGCGGAAGAGGAAATCTGAAAGTTCCCTATGAATTCAAAGAAAATCTTGAAAAATCAGCAAAAAAATAAAGGAGGAAAAACCTCCTTTATTTTTTGCTTTTTATACGGTTTGTGATGAAACATCCGTATATTCGGTTAAAAGTCCGTCGGAAGTTTTATAAATGATATATCCCCTGTATAAGATATTTCCGCTGAGATTTTTAACGCTTATTGTGAACTGATTTGCGCCGACAAGTTTTGTTGACTTGCATCTTCTGACGGTGAAGTTTTCATTCGTTCCCGAATTTTCAAGAACAACATCGCCTGCGCTCAACTCATAACTTTCGTTTGTTGAAGAACCAATGAGAATTCCGTATTCAACAACATCTTCCCTGCTCAGATATGCAATCTGCGCATTGAAAATCGTTTTTTCACCCGAAATAAGAGCGTCGCTCTGTTTTGCGTTTATTGCGGGAAGATTAAAGGAATAATTATCAAACTCGGATTTTGTTACGGCTTTAAGCGTTGTGCTTTCGGTTGCATAATAAACAAGGTTTGCGCCGATATAAAACGGTCGCCAGTTTGTTTCTTTGCCGTCCTTGATAAGTTCAACCCAGCCATAGGCATTGTCGCCGCCGTTTAAAACAATTCTTGTGTTATAAGCAACGGAGTTTGAAAATCCCGTTCCGTTTTCAAGAGGAGTTGCCTCAACAGCGCAGTTTGCTTCACCGCTGAAAGTATAGTTGGCAACAATTTCAGTATCTCCGCTGATTGAAACGCTGTCGCCTGCCTGCTTTATCTGTCCGTTTACGCTGTAGCCGCTGAAAGTATAGTTGGCAATTGCGGGAGCGGCAGGAAGTTCATAACTTGAAGAAACAAAATCAATAAGTTGAACGGGCTCGTTTGACGAATTGTTATAAGCCCTCTTAATCATCAGTTTATTCGGCGCGCTTTTGCTTCTCTGGTGAGCATAAACATTTATGTTTCCGAAAACAGAAGCCGAATATTTTCTTCCGAAGCCCTGATACTGAAGTGAACGGCTTGTTGTTGATGTGTTGAAATCCATAAACCAAGCGGTTTCTTCATCGGATTTAAGATTGAGTTTTGAAGAATAGGAAGCGAGGTATTCATCATTTTCAGCATCGTATTCATTTGTTGAATTATTGAAACTGATTCCGTCGGATTCGCTCAGAGTTCCCTGCATTATTTTGATTCTGTACTGCTTAATCTGAGTGCTGAGTCCGCTTGAAACAGCAAAGTTAACATCGTCTATATCCTTTTGCGTTGCTCCTGTAATCAGAAGATTCATAATTTCCTGCTCTCTGGAGGAAAGCCCAAGATCGGTTGCAGCTTTAGCAGTTGTTGCACTAACTATTTCACCGGCGGCACCGTCAGAGATTGCGGAATCAGCGTCGGCAGCACCGGTTGCTGAGGCTGCATCTCCCGAAGATTCCTTAATAAGAGCTTTGAAAACAAACTTCCCTGATTTTTTCTCTTTTTTACCAGTGACGGAATACTGTCTCTTGCCGAAGCCTGCTCCGGCCTTTTTTTTGTCTGCATTTTCAGGATAAGAGAGAACCATCTCCAAATAGTTTTTTACCTCTGAGGGCAGATCACGCTTGAGCTCTTTCAGGAGTGGTTCCAATTCCTTGCGGTATTCCAGAAAAGCAGAGATCAGATGGTCGGCGGAGGCAATCTCAACGCTCTTTGAAAGGGCGTCAATACATCCGGAAATATCTCCGATATGTCTGCAACAGATTGCGCGGAACAGATAGTTGTGCAGGAATCCCAACTGGACTCCAAAAACAGAAAAGCGATCATGGAATAACCCGGTAAGGGCGAGCAATTTTTCATATTCTTCATTCAGGAGCATGGCTTTTCCTGAAATAATGCAGTCAAAGCTGGCTCCTCTTGGCGTGTTGACCGGAGCGTTATCATTGATCACGGGATCACGGTTTCATAGCAGAATCTCTTCATAAGTCCCCAGAAAACAGTTAACATAACCAATACAATTATCGATGACCTCTAAATTGATCACATTGCCGGCATTTTTCCGCATTTGCTGATAATCCTGCATACCGCTATCGTCATATCATGATGACAGAGCGATCTGAGGGCAGAGTGAGAATAATCAACAGTATGTCCATTAATAAAAAATGGTATTAAAAAAGCAGCCGACACCCAGGACATGCAGATTAACTGTCTGCTCCCTAGATGCCGCTGACTGCGCTGCTTTCATCATACCGTTTCCGTATGACTTATCAGATTGGTTGCAACTAATTACATTTTATACTCTCATTTTTGAGAATCATTTCATTAAGACAAATCAAACAATATCAACTATCTGCCATTTGGCGTTATTAATCTCAATAGAAGTGCGTCAGGGAGATCCCGTGTTCCCTGCACCAGTGATAGTCGGACAGGCCGCTGGATTTGCATTCCCGGATGATATCTGCCCATTCACTGGACGTGCGCTGAAGGTATTGCCTTGGCATGGTAGCTTATACTATGTTTTAAGTTGAACGATGCACCATTTTTGGAGGGTCATTCAACATAATTTGTGAAATCTTCGTCAATTAATCCTCTTAATTTCATATTTAATTACCATAAAAATTAACACAATTATTATTTCTACAATATCATGAACGGTCACGACTATGTAAAAACCTTGTACAGGTTTTACCTTGATGTCAACAAACAACGTCAAATTGGAATATAAATGTATTTCCATAAACATGGTGATGCCACAGATTTATCGTTACAGAAAAAAGGACCAGTCAACCGGCCCTTTTTCTTTGATACAAAATCGCTGAACGATTATTAGAATGTGATTTTTATAGTTTCCGTATCTTCGATAGTATCAAAGGATTTCTCATCAAAGATGTGGAAAGAGAGTTCTACGTCCTCGATATTCTCTATATCGTTATCTGTCAGCTGATTCGACATAAATGTTATAGAATCAAGAGCATGCTTTCCTGCAGCAACATCAGAAGAGAAGATGGGCTCGAGCATGAATCCATTGACTGACACATCTCTTGTTTGAACTGTAATTGCCTTATCACTTTCATTCGAAATATAAACTACGATTCCAGGTCCAAAAATGGAGTCCTTCTCGTTTAACCCTTTAATAACAACTTTGATACCATTGTTATCATAGGCAACTTCGCCACTATCATCAAATATATACTCATAACTATCTGCGGCAGATGTTTTAATCTGAATCCGATCTGAATCAAAAATAGTATCCCAGCTGCTTGTATCGAAGATATGGAAATAGAATTCCATATCTGCAAATGTACTGATTCCAGCCTGTTTCAGGTCGCTCGAACTGAACGTGAGAGTTTCGTTGGCTTTTTTACCATTTACGACATCAGCTGACATCATTGTTTCGATCATATATCCGTTAACTGATCCATCACGGGTCTGAACAGTAATATCCTGGCCGGACTCATTTTCTATTAACAATTTGATCCCGGGACCCATAAGTCCGCTATCATCCATGCCCTTTGCAGTAATCTTTATACCCTGTTCTTCAAGAATAACCTGTTCTTCGATAGAACTGTCTTCCTGCGGCGCTGAAGCCTCGGCTGATGTCGTTTCTTCAGGCGAACCTTCTTCTGCTTTAGCGGGTGCCTTAGATTCTTCTGTACCGCCGGTCTCTACGTTTGCAGGAGCTTTTGTCTCTGTTGATGCGGCACTGCTGGAGCCGCTGCCAAGAGACATAAACGCAAATGCTGCAAGAATT
>JAFYFO010000221.1 GCA_017543725.1 Eubacterium sp. | reverse complement strand
CCCGCGCAGCGCATGACACGAATGAAATCAATGAAACCTTCGGCGAATCAATAAATATGGTGCTTCTTGTTCCGAAAGGCGACGTTGCAAAGGAAAAGGCGCTTTGCGATGAACTCGGCGGCGTTGAAAATGTTATGAGCGTTGTTTCCTATGCAAGTATGGTTGGCAGCGTTATTCCGCCGGGCTACCTTGATGAGGGAGTAACCTCGCAGTTTTATTCGGAGCATTATGCAAGAATAATTCTCTATGTTTCAACGCCTTCGGAAAGCAAAACGGCTTTTGAATGTGTTGAAAAGGTCAGGGGAATAGCCGATAAATACTATGATAACGTTTTAACCTGTGGTCAGAGCGCAAACACGTATGATATCAAAGACGTTGTCACCTCGGATTCAACAAGAGTCAATATAATAAACATTCTTGCAATCGGATTGGTTCTTCTTTTAACCTTCCGTTCAATATCCCTTCCCGTTATGCTTATTTTGACGATTGAAACTTCAATCTGGATGAATCTTGCGATTCCGTATTTAACGGGAACAACAATCGGCTATATCGGTTATCGTGTTATGACAACCGTTCAACTCGGCGCAACGGTTGACTATGCAATACTCTTTACTGATAACTATCTGCATAACCGGCAGAAGATGATTCCTTCCCAGGCGGTTGAACACACGATAAATAAAAATCTTTCCTCAATTATGGTTTCCGCCTCAATTCTTATCAGCGCGGGAATTGCGCTCAATCTTGTTTCATCAAACGCAGTTATCGCGCAACTCGGAACACTGCTTGCAAGGGGAACGGGCTTCTCGCTTCTTCTTGTTGTTTTCTTCCTTCCGGGTATGCTGATTATATTTGATAAGGTTGTTGAAAAAACAACTGCGAAAACAAATTTTTTCAAGGGGGTAAATAAAAAATGAAACTGAAAAAAACCCTTTGCATTATTTTGGCGCTTGTTATTCCGATTGCCTCTTTTGCGGTTTCGGGATTTGCGGCAGGCGTTTCAAAAAGCGAAACTTCAGGTAAAACGGATGAAATTGCAAGCGTTTCCTCAAAAGACGAGGTTGTTTATGCAACTCTTGATAACAACGGCGAGGCGATTGAGGCTTATGTTGTTAATATTCTTGATGTTGAAGAAAGAGGAAACTTCACCGATTACGGCGCATATTCCTCGGTTGAAAACCTGACAACAACCGATGAACTCAAATCCAAAAACGGCTCTGTTTCGGGTTGGGCTGAAAAGGGAAAGTTTTATTATCAGGGCAATATCGACTATGCAAAACTTCCGTGGATAATTGACATTAAATATTTTCTCAACGGAAATGAAATAACCGCAAACAATCTTGCAGGCAAAAGCGGCGAACTTAAAATTGTTATCAAAACAAGCAAGGCGCCAAACATCAATCCTGCGTTTTTTGAAAACTATCTGCTTCAGATTTCAATAACTCTCAGCACTCTTAAATGCAGCGATATTCAGGCAAAGGGCGCAACCGTTGCCAACGCGGGATATGATAAGCAGATTAATTTCACTGCGCTTCCGAATAAAGAGAGCGAAAGCGTTGTTATCGCCAAAGTTCAGGACTTTTCAATGAGCGGAATCGGAATAAACGCCGTTCCGTATAATATGGAAATTGAAATGCCCGACACAAGCGAGATGACAGGGGGCTTTGCTCAACTTTCAGACGGAATTGCTCAACTCGACGGCGGCGTTGCAAAACTCAAAGACGGCGCGGCTCAACTCAAAAACGGCTCGAAAAAACTCTCCGACGGCTCAACTCAGATTATGAACGGTCTGGAGCAACTTAATTCAGCCTCCGACCAAATTGTTCAGGGCTCAAAAGAAATCAAAGAGGCGCTGAAATTCATTGCAAAATCCCTCAACGAATCTTTGACGGACGACGATATTCAGAAAATTAAAGACATTTATGAAGAAATGGAAAGCCTCAATAAAGTTCTCAAAGAGGTTCCCGAAGTTCTTGACGGAATGAGCCAGACGACAACAGCGCTTTATAATGCTCTTAAAATTGCGATAGACGCCATTCCCGCCGATACCGTCACTGCTGAGCAGATTGCCGATTTATACGAGAAAAACCCCGGAAACGAAGCGCTTTCAACCCTTGTTCAAACATATTATGCGGCTCAGACGGTTAAATCAACTTTTGATGCTCTCGGACCTGCGATGGAAAGTTCAAACAACTCTATGAACGCTACTATGAGAATTCTTGCAACCGAAATAAACACTCTTTCAAAGCAGGTTGACGAACTTCTTAAAAACAAGGATATGATTGAAAATCTTAAAGAACTCAGAAGCGGAATGACCCTTCTTGCCGATAAATATAAGGAGTTCGACAGCGGTTTGAGGCAGTTCACAAACGGACTTTCAACCCTTGCCGATAACTATAGTGAATTCGACGCGGGAATTTCCGATATGGGCGACGGACTTTCTCAGTATGAAAGCGGAGTCAAGGCGCTCAAAGAGGGAACTTCTCAGTTATACAGCGGAACAAAAGACCTTCCCGAAACGGTTGAAAACGCCATTAATTCAATGACTTCTGAATTTGACCATTCCGATTTCAAACCCGTTTCATATATGAGCGAGGAAAATGAAAACATAAATGCGGTTCAGTTTGTTTTTGCAACAAACCCGATTACTCAGCCGCAGAAGGATAATTCAAAAAGCGAAGAAGAGGAAAAAGCCTCGTTTATTCAGAGAATAAAGAATCTTTTTTCAAAAATATTCAAAAAAGGGGAGGATGAATAATGAAAACCAAAATTAGTTCAGCGAAAAATATTTTGTCTGTTGTTTTATCATTGATATTGATAATTTCCTCCTTCCCGATAACCGCCCTTGCGCTTGTTTCGGACGACGGATTGTTTGAATATTCAGTCACTCCCGAAGACGCGGCGGCAATGATAACGGGATATAAAGGCGAAGCAACGGAAGTTGAAATTCCCGAAATCATTGAAACAAACGGGAATAAATATGAAGTTCAGAGCGTTAATATGAATATATTCGACTCTGTCAACATAACAAAAATCAAGATTCCGAAAACCGTTAAAATAATGGAGGATATCTTTCATTTAAACAGAAACCACACATCTCTTAAAGAGATTGATGTTGACCCCGATAATGAAAATTATTCCTCGGTTGGCGGAATTCTCTTTGATAAAGAGGGCAAAACTCTTTATTGCTATCCGAATGCGCTTGAGGGCGCCCTGCCGTTTTATCAGATTCCAAGCAGCGTTGAAACTGTTTTTACCTGCGCTTTCTACGGCGCGGGAAAACTGACGGGAATAACAGGCGGAAACTCCGTAACATCAATTGAAATAAGCGCTTTTGCCGAATGTAAAAGCATTGTTGCCGTTTCACTTTCATCAAAACTTGAAACAATCGGCTCAAACGCCTTCAACGGCTGCACAAGCCTTAAAGCGGTTGTTATTCCGCAGAGCGTCAGCAATATCGGGCTTGCCGCTTTCAGAAACTGCTCAAGCCTGAGCGCCTTTGCGGTTAATTCCCTCAACGAAAACTATGCCGCCGAAAACGGAGTTTTGTTTTCAATTTCGGAAACGGGAACGAAAACCCAACTCATTGCGTATCCTGCAGCGAAAACGGATAAATCATATAAGATTCCCGACAGCATTCTCGTTGCCGCTTCATATTCGTTTTTCGGCGCGGTAAATCTTGAAAGCGTTGAAATGGGAAGCGTTCTTCTTGATGTTCGTTCATATGCGTTTTCGGATTGCAAAAATCTTAAATCCGTAACTCTCGGCGCAACGGTTTCAAACATCGGCGAATGTGCGTTTTTAAACTGCGAATCGCTTAAAAATATCAAAATCGGAAGAAATGTCAATTCAATCGGAAACCACGCACTGGGCTACTATTATCTTCCCGATACCGATGAATATAAACTCTATGCGGATTTCACAATAACAACTCCTGCAAACACCGCCGCATATCAGTATGCCTACAATAATAATATACCAATTATAACAGAGGGCGAATGTGCGCACACTTATTCCTATGTTTTTGATATCATTTCGCCAACCTGCACACAGGGCGGTTATACCGAATACGCCTGCACATATTGCGGCGAGCATTTCAGAAGAACGGAGGTTGAGCCTCTCGGTCACAGCGAAAGCGACTGGATTGTTGATAAAGAGGCAACTTATTCCTCAAAGGGCAAGCGCCACAAGGTTTGCGACCGCTGCGGCGAAATAACAACAATTGAAATAATCCCGATGAAGAAAATCAGCATTAAAAAATGCAAAATAACCCTGAGTTCAAAATCCTTAACGGAAAACGGAAAAGCCAAAAAGCCAAGCGTTAAAGTTACATATAAGGGCAAAAAACTCAAAAAGGGCAGGGATTTCAAGGTTTCTTATTCAGATAATATTGAAGCGGGCGTTGCAACAGTTAAAGTTAAAGGAATCGGCGAGCATTATAAATCAAGCAAGGAATTAACTTTCAAAATAAAGCCGGGCAAGGTCAAGGGCTTTAAGGTTTCAAAAAAGAGCGCAACTTCGGTAACGCTCAAATGGAATAAGAAAAAGAATATCAGCGGATATAAGATTTATATGCTCAGCAGCAAAACAAATAAATATGCGCTTGTTAAAACTGTCAGGGGAGCGAAGAAAACAAAAATAACGATTTCAAAAACCCCAAGCGGAGCAACTCTTAAAAACGGAAAAACATATAAGTTTAAAATCTGCGCATATAAAATCGTTGATTCATCAACAACCGTCAACGGCGCGAAAACCAGCCTTTCATACAAAAAATAGCGGTTGAAAAAACAATAATATAGTGTTATATTAGAATCAACAAAAACTCATTAAAAATCAAAAGAAAGGGAGTATATGAGTATGAAAAAAACACTGTCAATTTTATTATCATTTGTAATGCTTATCAGCGCTTTAATGCCAATCAGCGCATTTGCAGCAAAAAAGAGCGAAGTTTCAGCCTACAGCGTTGGCGACACTTTTGCCGTTTCAATCCAGCCCGTTGATTACGACGCTGAATATCCGGAAGGTCAGGAGCCGTATTATTATGCAAAATTCACTCCGACTCAAACCGCGTATTATGAATTTGTTTTTGCTGATAAATACACTGACAAGGCGGCAAGAGGAACGGATTTGACTATTTCAATGCTTTCAACATCTCTTGTTGATGAAAAAGGCGAGGATATGCCTGCGTTTACTTTTTCTTTCTGGAGCAGTGAACCTTCCGAAGGCGAAGAAATGAACGACCCGTCTATCTGCGGAGAACTCAAAGCAGGAAAAACTTATTATCTTTCT